>JBARVL010000384.1:0-2216 GCA_049646245.1 Crinalium sp.
TGAGTGTTATCGGATTATTAGGTTCAATCTGTAGTGATTTTTCAAACAACGGCAAAGCCCTCTCATTTTGACCTGTTCCAACTAAAGCATTGGCATAACTATTTAGTGTTCTCGGATTATTAGGTTCAATCTGTAATGATTTTTCAAAGAACTGAAAAGCCTTCTCATTTTGACCTGTTCCAACTAAAGCATTGGCATAACTATTTAGTGTTATCTGATTATTAGGTTCAATCTGTAGTGATTTTTCAAAGAACTGAAAAGCCTTCTCATTTTGACCTGTTCCAACTAAAGCATTGGCATAACTATTTAGTGTTCTCAGCTTATTAGGTTCAAGTGTTATTAATTTTTCAAATATATAAACAATTTCATTGATCTTGTTTAACTTCTTTAAAAGAACGCTATAAGAAGACAAAATTTTGACGTTATCTGGCTCAATTACTAACGCCTTTTTGAAAATATCTAAAGCATCATTGTCCCTACCTGCTTTTCCCAATGCACTAGCATAGTTTCTTAATGCACCTACATGGTCAGGATCTATTTCTAAAGCTTTTTTAAAGAGTACAAAAGCCTGTTCAAATTGCTTCTTCCCTACTAAGGCTTGACCATATTGTCTGAGTACCTCAACACTATTTGGTTTGATTGACAAGGCTTGTTGAAAGATCGCGATCGCCCTCTCATACTCACGATCCTGCATGAGTTCTTCTGCCTGGTTCATTAAGGTTTCGAGACTATCGCTACTCATCTTGCTTTGTCTCCGGTAGCAGTTGGGTGTAGTTCAATTATAGTGTCAGTCAGCAGGGATAATGCCTGGAAGAGAATAAGCGATCGCTCACGCCTCAATTTTCCAATCCTCAACCTGCAAACCCTCAACCCGCTCAAATTCCTGTGTATTGTGAGTTACCAGTATGATTCTTCAATAATAATTGGGTCATCTGCACAGATACCATAAAGAGCTTCTAATGATGGTTCAATATTCGTTAACGATTGAACAGGTTGATAAATCACCATTACTTCGACATCCTGCTGTGTTACCCCAACAGGAATCTCAAGATGGAGAATGCCATCCTGTCCAACACGCTGACGTACCTTAATGCTCTCCATTGTTCTTGGCTTCCCACTTTGAAAAAAGCTGATTGCTGACTGCTATCAGTTAATTGTAGCGATCGCACAACGGCAAAGAGCAATAGATAAAGCAATACAATAAATGTTTAGATAATTACTTAAGCTATACAGAAGAAACGTTTCAGAGATACTATCACCGATGATTGATTTTGCCGTATGGGATAGCTTGCTACAACAGTATGTTGACGAGCTTGGTCGAGTCGATTATCATGCCTGGAAAACACAGCAGCCTCAGACGTTAGCAAATTGGCTATCTACTCTAGAATCATTTGACGACATCACCCCGGAATTGACTCATAATCAGCAATTAGCCTTGTGGATTAATCTCTACAACGCATTTACAATTTCTACAATTCTAGAACGCTATCCTCTCGCTTCAATTCGACCTGTAGTGCTAGGAATTCCCAACTGGGTTGCGTTTCTGTGGTTCTTTCAAAGGCGCGTATACCGCTTCTCAAATCAAACTTATAGTTTGGGTCAAATTGAGAACCAAAAATTGCGATCGCAGTTACAAGAGCCACGCATTCATTTTGCCCTCGTTTGTGCCTCTATTGGTTGTCCGCTACTGCGAAATGAGGCTTACGTGCCTGAAAAAGTCATTGAACAACTCGAATCAGATGCAGAACGATTTATCAACAATCCTGATAAAGTTCGTTACGATGCTCAGACTCAAACGCTCTACTGTAGCAAGATTTTAAAATGGTATCGCCAAGACTTTCTCAAGGTCGCTGATTCAATTCCAGACTATATTCGTTCCTATCTCAAACCCAATGCACCCTTAAGTGCCTCGACATCTATTGTTTATCTTGACTACGACTGGAGCCTAAATCAACGGATATCTTCATAAAAGCGTTTCAAGTAAGTTGTAGAAACCCCAATTCCCCATAGACAACCAACATATAGGTAGATGGCTGTTGCTTTCCAACTTCCCCAACGGGCAACCCGACGATCAGAACTTTGAACAATCCGGTTTACTTGACGAATTTTCCCTTTTTTAACTAAGCGCAGGCATAAATCCCCATCTTCCATAATCGGCAACGCTTCATCAAAACCACCGCAGTCCCAAAAATCTGCCCGACGGCAAAACATTACTT
>JBARVL010000385.1:0-15694 GCA_049646245.1 Crinalium sp.
ATCGCACAGGACAATAAGTATTACAAGAGAGCAACATTTCCCTATATTAAAATCTATGGAAAAGCGCATTTTAGGACTAGACCCAGGACTGGCAATTTTAGGATTTGGAGCTATTACCTGCCAAACCTATAAGCAAGTAGCTGTGACAACCTCTGGCAGTGTAACAGGAACCAATGTAGTATCCAATCCAATAACGCTATTAGATTTTGGAGTTATCCAAACGCAAGCCAAGACAGAAATGGGAGTGAGACTTTGCACTATCTACGATGATCTCCACACATTAATGGAGCAATTACAACCGGATTTAGTAGCAATCGAAAAACTCTTCTTCTATCGTATGGGTAACACAATTGCTGTAGCACAAGCACGTGGAGTAATGATCTTAGTCTTGGCTCAACACAAAGTTCCATTTGTAGAATTTACACCCGCTCAAATTAAACAAGCCCTTACTGGTATGGGCAATGCTGATAAGTACGAAGTACAAGAAGCGGTTGCACGGGAGTTGAATTTAGAGCAAATACCTAAACCAGATGATGCGGCTGATGCTTTGGCTGTAGCAATAACAGCTTGGTATCAAATTTAACAAAGCTTATCTAGCAGTCAGCTATCAGCTATCAACTTTTCTCAAAGCAATGTAGAGACGTAGCATGGTACGTCTCTACATCAAATATTTGCCCAAACTCATTTTCCTTTATTGGTATGGGAAAGTAGGTTATTTTTGAACAACTACTTTTGTGCCTACTTTAGCTAAACTGAATACTCTTCGCGCAGCACCAACTGGTAAATTAACGCAGCCATGACTAACTGGTCTGCCAAATTTATTGTGCCAGTAAGCTCCATGAATTGCATAATTTCCAGAATAGAACATAGCATAAGGTACATTTGGCACATTATAGTCCGCACCACGCATACGTTTAGTACGGTATTTAGATTGAACCCGAAAAGTTCCGGTAAGTGTGGGTGTAGAACGCTTACCACTGGATATCGGTACAGAATAAAGACGTTTCTTACCTTTTAAAACAGTTAATCGTTGAGATGATAGATCAACCTTTATCCAAGGCTTGGCACTATTAGCGTTAGCTGTCTTATTAACCTTACTCGACTTTGAGGCTGCTATAGCTGGTGTTGACCACGAAAATAATGCGACAAGCAGCAGGGTGACACTTGCCCAAATAGTTCCCTTCCGACGTAACCAAAAACAGCGAATTAAATTGTCCATGATTTAATACCTCCTGTCTGAGTGTGCCAATTCCTGAGATTTAGGAAATTATTTATATTAAACAACAGATATTTATTGAAATAAAATTTAACAATTCCCTTTTTTGGGGAATTAATTGATGATGACTGGTGTACCCACTGAAGCCCATTTGAATAACCATTTGGCATGATTGACTGCTAAATTGGTGCAACCATGACTAACTGGAGTTCCAAAGCGACGATGCCAGTATGCACCATGAATGGCATAGTTATTGTCGTAATACATTACATAAGGCACATCAGGGACATCGTAATCACTGCCTTTCATTCGTGCCGTAACTGCCTTATATTGAACAGCAAACGTACCTCGACGAGTTGGGGTTGACTTCTTGCCCGAAGAAATAACAATAGCGTAAACACGTTTGTTGCCTTTCCAAGCAATCAAGCGTTGTTTTGAAAGGTTTATTTGAATCCATTTTTGATCAGATTGCTGCATTGACTGGATTTTAGAAGGCGCTGCGCGTGGCTTGGGCTTGCTTTTTGCCAAGGAGGGATTCGGCATTGACTGGATTTTAGAAGGAACTGCACGCGGCTTGGGCTTGCTTGTTGCTAAAGAGGGATTAGGCAAAGCAGATATTGTAAAGATTAGTGCTGTACCTGCCAAAACAACTTGTGAACGGCGTAGCCAAGTGGATATCCGGCTGTTCATTAACTTTTTAATCCTTCTACTAAAACATTATGCGCTCACTTTTCTGTAACATAGCTTACCTGATGTAATCATTAACCATCTCGATCAGAGTTCGCGCCCGTTGTGCGATCGCATCCCAATCTTGATTTACCACTAATTGCTGCGGAAATAAATCACTTGCAACTCCCACAGCGATCGCACCCGCATCAATAAATGCTTTAGCATTGTCAAGTGTTACCCCCCCAGTTGGAATTAAAGGAATTTTACCCAACGGTGCTTGTAAGCTTTGAATATAATTAGCGCCCCCCACTGCTTGCACTGGAAACACCTTCACACAACTAGCGCCCGCATTCCAAGCTGTCACAATTTCTGTCGGAGTCAGTGCGCCAGGAATAATTGGCACTTTTGCATCCACCGCCGTCTTAATCATGGCTATGTCTACATGAGGAGTAAAAAGGAATTGTGCGCCACAGGCGATCGCACTTTGCAGTTGTGCCATATTTAACAATGTGCCAGTACCAATTAGCAATTCTGGTAATTCTGAGCGCAACTGTCTAATTACTTCAACAGATTTTTTAGTATTCCAGGTAATTTCAATCAACTGCATACCCCCTGCTGCCACAGAGAGAGCCATTTGGTAGGCTATTTCCGGTTGATTTGCCCGGATAACTGCGATCGCGCGATTTCGCTCTACCCAAGACAACCAAGCTTGATCGGACATTTTTTTTAGTACACCCTTAGTAGTAGGGGTTAGTCTTGATTAGATCTTCTAATAGAAAGATGGATTTAGAAACCATAATTTTATAGGATGTAGCTATAAAAACAAGCGAAGGATAATAATATGACTCTAGTAAAACTCACAGAACTTGATAATGATTATCGTGAAATTGCTGGTGGTGAAGACATTACCAATTTCGATGTTTATAGCGATAATAATAATGAAAAAGTTGGCTCAATCAAAGATATTCTAGTAGACGAAGAAGGTCATTTTCGTTATCTAATTGTTGATTTAGGATTTTTGATTTTTGGGAAAAAAGTTTTACTGCCCATTGGTCGTTCACGGATTAGCTATGGCGAAAAGCGGGTTTATGCGATCGGTATGACACGCGAGCAAGCGGAAAAGCTACCTGAATTCAGCGAAAATCAAAAAGTTGATTATGATTACGAAGAAAGCGTAAGAGGCTTATATCGTCCTCAAGCAATGGGCGCAACAGCAACTTCTGCTCAACCAACGGCTGGAACTTTTGACCGCAACACCTATAATTACCAGCAAGAGCAGTCATTATACGGATTGAATGAGCAAAATCATCAAAACTTGCGACTGTATGAAGAAAGGTTAATTGCCAACAAAAAACGCATGAAGACTGGTGAAGTAACAGTTGGCAAGCACGTAGAAACAGAAACCCGTAGCGTTTCTGTACCCATTGAAAAAGAACGAGTTGTAATTGAACGCACCACTCCAGTAGAGGGTAGCACCGTAGTAACTAAAGGCGAAGCTAACTTCACTGAAGGAGAAGTTGCACGCATCGAAGTTTACGAAGAAACTCCTGATATCCAGAAAGAAGCTTTTGTACGCGAAGAAGTTCGAGTTAGAAAAGAAGTCGATCACGATACAGTTAATGCTAAAGAAACAATTCGTCGTGAAGAATTAGATGTTAATACTCAAGGAACTCCTGTTTTAGATAATCGTCCTAATGTTAGTTCCTCTGATCTGATCTAAACAGATCGGTTGACCCAATTGAGCTATCCCATCACATCATCCCCAGTTGCTGCTAAACAATGAACTTGTAATTTTCAACTTTTTTAATTATTACTAAGTCACAAGTTAACGCATCTGGGTGTGAGTGCTTCCCAATAGTGCAGGTGGGGCAAATATTAAGCTCTACCTGCACTATTCCATAAAATCAAATACTCTTTAGTTTAAAAATTTTTTAACAGAACTCAAAATGAATAGCCAAATTTCTCCCAACAAAATTGAACCTGGCAAACATAATCTGCGGATTAAAGTACTATTAGACAAGCTGAGAAACAAACTCAATAATTTTGCTGTTTTAGGCAAGGGTGGTTCCTATCTTGGTGAAGTCAAAGATGTAAAACTTGACCGAGAACGTCAACTAAACTTAGTTATTGCTCAGAATGGTAGTGAAGGTGAACTACGCGGGGTTTTATTAAAAAGTAAACACATACAGCAAGTAGACTCTGGAACTAAAATGCTGTTTGTGGATGTTACCAAAGCTGAAGTAGCTCAGTTGCCAGAATATGCCCTGCCAAAAACTAGCGTAGAACCAGGGATAGTTAAGTCACCAATCACACAAACCGTACCTCAAGTAATTGATCAAAACATCATTCCAAACAGCGATACTAGCTCTTCCAATCTCTTGGATGTTAAGGCGGATGTTGTACCAGGGTTAGTTAACTCACCAAGCCCAAACACCGTACCTCAAGGAATTGATCAAAACGTTGCTCCAGCTAACGATACAAGCTCTTCTAATCTCTTGGATGTTAAAGCGGATGTTGTACCAGAAATACCTTTTCATGCGCCTGACACACACAACGTAACTGCACCAGAATATCACCAAGAAGAACATGATATGGCTATCGAAGAAACTTTGTTATCTCATGAAAGTGAAGTTGTTGAAGAAGAAGTTATTCGTTTATTAGAAGAACGATTAATTGTTGACCGCAACAAGCGCAAAGTTGGGGAAGTAATTGTTCGTAAAGTTGTTGAAACCCGCATGGTTCAAGTACCAGTTAGGTACGAAAAATTAATTGTTGAACAAGTTAACCCCGAACACAAACATCTCGCAGAAATTGTTTTAAATGGTGAAAATTTAAGTGAGATTGACCTAAGTGAGTTTTCTGGAAACGGGAACGGAACTTCAATAGCGAAGGAAACTAATGAAGGCACAGTTAGTGGAGAGTTTAAGTCTCCTAAAAGTGCTAGTTTATTTTTAAATGCGATCGCACTACAACGTCATCATGGCTGCGCCAAGGTGCGTGTAGAATTAGTCTTAGAAGATCCGCAATTAAAACAAACTTACGAACAGTGGTTTGAACGTTGCACTGGTAGTTAATTTTTGCTGGAAGTAAGGATAAAATACTGGGAATGTAGGGACGTTTCATGAAACGTCCCTACATTCATGTCCGAATAATTTAATTGCGCGTAGCGCTATATTACTTTTTTAGCTAAAGCCGACAGCAGCCCCACGACTCACCCGAAGGGGAGCGTGGGATGAATGGCGGGTGAGTTGACGACAGTATTCCGACCAATGCCGATAGGCGAGGGAGGAGCCACAGGTCGGAAACGAGGAAATCTTGTGTTATAGTATTTTATAGCAAATACCGTATGCTCTAAAATGCTCAAGGTCGTCAAGGTTCGGTTGTATCCAAATAGCCAGCAACAGCAGTCACTAGCGCAAGCTTTTGGTAGTTGTCGGTGGCTTTGGAATTATTGCCTAAACTTGATGAATCAAACATATAAGGAGACAGGGAAAGGACTATCTGGATATCAAGTCAAAAAGATAATTCCTCAACTCAAGAAAGAGCATGAATGGTTATCGTCAACTTACTCTCAGTGCTTGCAGCAAGTTTGTTTAAACCTGGGAGTAGCATTCAATAACTTCTTTGAAAAAAGAGCCAAATATCCGAGATTCAAATCAAAGCATGGTAAGCAATCAATACAATACCCTCAAAACATTAAGGTTTCTGATAATTACTTAACCATTCCCAAGATAGGAGATGTGTCGGCAATTATCCATAGACCGATTGAGGGGAAGGTAAAGACTGTTACTGTATCTAAAAATTGTTCTAATCAGTACTTTGCAGCTATCTTGTTTGATGACGGGAAAGCTCAGCCCAGTTCAAGTATAGAAGGTAAAGCAGTAGGTATTGATTTAGAATTGACGCACTTTGCTATAACCAGTGATGGGTCTAAGTTTGATCACCCTAGAATACTCAACAAGTATGAGAAAAATTTAAAAGTCAAACAGCAACAACTATCAAGAAAGCAGAAAGGTTCCAACAACCGTATAAAAGCTAAAAATAAAGTTGCTAGAGTTCATAGAAAAATTACTAACTGCCGTGAAGATTTTCTGCATAAGCTATCTCGTAGGATAGTCAACGAAAACCAAGTCATTTGTGTGGAAAATTTAAACGTTAAGGGCATGATGCAAAACCGCAAACTCTCTAAAGCTATTCATCAAGTCGGATGGGGGATGTTTTGCACCATGCTGAAGTACAAGGCAGAAATGGAAGGGAAAATTTATCAGGAAGTTGATAGATTTTTCCCTAGCTCAAAAACTTGTCATGTGTGCCTTAATCAAGTTGGCAGTTTACCACTAGATATAAGGTACTGGACTTGTGAAAATTGCCAAACCAGGCATGACAGGGATATTAACGCAAGTATCAACCTCAGAGATGAGGGACTACGAATTTTGACCTCTGGAACAGGGGAAAAAGCCTGTTGTCCAGATGTAAGTCGCAGTCGTGGAGGACGCAAGAAATCAACGACTGTGCTTTCTGTTGGGCAGGAAGCCTACGCTCACCCGTCAGGGGAGCGTAGGTAGTTCACTTCTTCTCTGCTTCCCCTAGTTCCAAAACAAAGGAAGGCGCAGCAGAAACTTATTGTTGCACTTTAACAGGTGTACCTACATCAACTTGCTCAAATAAGGCTGTGACATCTTTGTTACGCATCCGCACACAACCGTGAGAAACTGCCTGCCCAACTAGGTTTTCCTGGGGAGTGCCATGAAATCCAATTTGATTACGTCCATCAGTCCAAAAACCAATCCAAGCAACCCCTAAAGGATTATCTGCCCCTGGAGGAATTACCTTACCTGTAAACGGATGTTCCCAAGCTGGATCACGTTCTTTGTGAGAAACTTTAAAATCACCTCTAGGAGTTTCCCAACCTACTCTACCAATAGCAATAGGATATTTAGCCACAACTCGATTTTTTTGATAAACATAAACTCGGCGTTCTCTTAGCTTAATCACTAACTGAGTAGCCAACTTGGGGTTAACCAACTTGGGATTAACAGATGAAGCTTTCGGCTCAGGATTAACAGATGATGGTGCTTTATAGGGTAGAAGTGACCCTGGTTCCTCAATAGGAGGCAAATTTGTCAGGGGTTTTGTTTTTTGATTCGTTGTCGCGGTATTTGTTGGTTTAGCAGTAACTTGTTGCTGAACCGAGCAAACTAATATTCCTGCGCTTAAGCCTAATAATAAGCAGCTTTGAAATCCCAATTTTCCTATAATCATTGCTGTGAAGTTAATTATTTCTTAAATAATTTTTAGTTTAACATAATAGCAAGTTAACTTTATATAAGGTGTAAGTTTTATACATCCTTCTTTTTATAGATATGGTCGATGGCTTAACATTGGGCTTATTAAACTTGATTTTTAACGTTTTTCATAATTAAAGCCTCCAACTTTAACTGCTGTTATACGACTAATGACTAATGCCTCTAGGCAGAGAGATTTTGTAATCACTATGCGTATTATAGGTAGTTGATTAGGGTCTAGACGATGGCTTGCTACTGAAGGACTCAATCGACATTATCTATAAAAAAACTTTTTTCTTTGGTGAGGTTGCAATGAGTTTTCAAAAAATAAAGATAGTCGGTGGTACAAGTCTGTCGTTGTTGCTGTTTGCGATCTCTGGCTATCCAGTTATGGCTCAAACTTCTAACCAGATGAGTCAGACAGGAACTACTACGGTTAATATGACAGCCGGACAACCTGTTCAAGGTACTGTTGTTAGTATAGTTGGTGATACTATCAGGATGCGTCTAGCTAGTGGTGAAATCAGAGATGTCACCATTTCTAGAGCAGATTTGCAAACATTGAACTTGCAAATTGGAACGCAAATCGTTGCGACAATGGGTAATGACGGTAATACTACCGTTGCCTTAGCTAGTGGGATGAATAGCAGTGCAATGGCAGCTACTACTGGCATGAATATGATGTCTCAGCAAGGTACGAGAGGTGTCATCAGAAATATTGTTGGCGATGTTGTCACGTTGGAATTACCCGACGGTACAACCCGTTCCGTTACAGTTAGCAAAGAGCAAAGGACACAATTTAACCTCCAACCAGGAATGGTAATTACTGCTCGGTCAATGCCTAGCGGTAGTAACGGTGATGTATTTGTTGAAATGGCTTCTAACAATATGGCATCTACAGGGATGATGAGCGGTACAGTTAGAAGTGTGGTTGGTGATGTCGTAACTATTACAATGCCCGACGGCTCAAGCAGAGACGTAATACTTAGTAGAGCCGATATAAACCGCTTGAATCTAGTTCCAGGAATGAACGTTTCTGTAATGATGAATGGTGGAAGTACAACTGTTTCATTAGTCAATGGAACACAGCAATCTACCATGATGACTAATAATAATGGTATGACTACTACAGATCAGCCAAGTATGATCGGTCAAAATAACGACACAACTGTAGTAGAAAGACGTAGTACCGTTTCTCAAACTACCTCTGTATCGCCTACAACCACTCAACCGTCTAATACTACGGTAAATACCACTCGCACAGTACAATCTCGCCCTGTGAGAGCTTTGTGGTAAATTAAACAAAAATTAAATAATTAAATACTCGTAAATAAGTGACACTGTTAGGCTAAAAAGCAGTGTCACTTTTTATTAAATAGTTAATCACCTATCAGCATTCAGGGGGTAGGGTGCGTTAGCGTTGCGTAACGCACCCTACAAGTAGAGGGTTTGGTAATTATCAAAGATTTGGGTTTAAAACCCCGTCCTTTAACGCAGTGGAGGACGGCTTTTTACATGGCGCAGGAAAACGAGCTATTAAACTCCTGAGCAACTCAGACTTGTTCATGCCCCGAATGGAGGGCTTCTTCTTCTAGTTGCTGCAATTCATAATCAGTAAGTTTAATTTCTAGGCGACGATTTTCCATAAAACTATACGTGCAAACATCCGTATATACAATATCATATATGTAATACATTAATGGGTCGATTCAATGCTAGTTCTAGAGTATAAAGTTAAAGCAAAACCGCAGCAATATCAGGCTATTGATGAAGCTATCCGAACGGTTCAATTCATCCGTAACAAAGCAATTAGATATTGGATGGACGCACCACAAGATGTCAAAATCAATCGGTTTCCTTTAAATAAATATTCGACTGAACTACGCAATGAGTTTAACTTTGTCAAAGATCTCAATTCAATGGCAGTACAAGCGTCTGCCGAGCGTGGATGGGTTGCAATTTCTCGGTTTTACGATAATTGCAAATCTAACAAACCAGGGAAAAAAGGCTATCCCAAATTCCAGAAAGATAATCGCTCAGTTGAGTATAAAACTAGCGGTTGGTCACTGCATCCTACAAAGCGACGTATCACGATTACTGATAAAAAAGGTATTGCTGAACTTAGATTGTTGGGAAAATGGGATATTCACACCTACCCTGTTAAATCTATTAAACGGGTTAGATTAATCCGTCGTGCAGATGGTTACTACTGTCAATTTTGTATAGATGTTGAGTGTGTTGATATTCAACCTTTAGCGGGTAACGAAATTGGTTTAGATGTAGGTTTAGAGTCGTTTTATACTGACTCAAATGGACATCAAGAACCAAACCCAAAGTTTTTAAGAAAGGCTGAAGCTGATATTAAACACGCTCAACGTCAAATATACAAAAAGCATAAAGGTTCAAATAATCGCTCCCATGCAAGAGCTAGATTTTCTAAAAAACATTTAAGGGTAAGTAGGCAACGTACTGAACACGCTAAAAAGTTAGCGCGTCACGTTTGCAAGTCTAACGACTTAGTAGCCTATGAAGACTTAAAAGTGGCAAATCTACTAAAAAATCACTGTTTATCTAAGTCTATTTCTGATGCTAGTTGGTATCAATTTAGACAGTGGTTAGAGTATTTCGCTACCAAGTTTGGAAAATTAGCTGTTGCCGTCCCTCCCCACTACACATCACAAGAATGTAGCCAGTGCAAACGAGTTGTTAAAAAGGCTCTCAGTACTAGAACTCATGTTTGTGTCTGTGGCTGCAATTTGCACAGGGACGAGAATGCAGCAATCAACATTTTGCTTAAAGCAAAATCTACGGTCGGGCAGACCGTAAGTAACGCTTCAGGAGTCGGAACCACTACTCTGCTTGGGGAAACCCTGGTTGAGCAAGTTCTAACGTTGAATGAAGAATCTCTGTGGCTTTAGCCCAGAGAGTGTCAAGCTCAATGGTAGATATCTGCTACAGTCAGGTATGGTAAACTTTGCCCCAGTCTTTGATTTAAATCATCGCATTTGATGCGACTGAGCCAGGATCAAGGATTTTATCACTGGACAATGTTAAAAATAGTAAGGCACGACTTCGCTGCTAGGTGTTGGTAGCTGTTAAGGATGTAGGTGTGGGAATAAAACTGATAGACAAAGTGCAGCTAAGTCTCGCAGTATCTGCTGCAAAAACGATTACATCTGCGATAAAATTATTACGTTTGGGAGCAGCTAGTGTTCTTCCTGGTACGATCGCAGTACGCATTCAGCCTCAAGTACTGTCGCTGCTATGTCGTCAAGTTAAATACGGTGTAATTATTATTGCTGGGACGAATGGGAAAACTACAACATCCCTGCTATTGCGAACCCTGCTGGAGCGTGCTGGCTGGCGTGTCACCCATAATTCTACAGGCGCTAATCTCCAAAATGGCTTAATTACAGCATTGCTGGATGATACCGATCTTAAAGGTAAGCTAAAGGCTGATTATGCAATTTTAGAGGTAGATGAAAATGCTCTACCCAAAGTAGTATTGCAAATTCAGCCTAAGTATATTTTATGTTTAAATTTGTTCCGCGATCAATTAGATCGCTACGGTGAAGTAGATTTAATTAGTCAGCGTTGGCAAAAAGTCATTGCACAGTTACCACCTGAAACTACGGTAATTTTGAATGGTGATGACCCAACGTTATCTTATTTAGGTCAGCAGTTACCACAAAATATTTTATCTTTTGGTTTGAGTGAGCCAGAGGAATATTTAGAAGAAATCCCCCATGCGGTAGATTCAATTTATTGTCCTAGTTGTGGTCAGGGTTTAGATTATCAGGGTGTTTATTTATCTCATTTGGGTGATTTTAAATGTCCTAGTTGTAGCTTTAAGAAAAGCAAGTTAGCGATTGATAGTAGAGAATATCCACAAATTTTAATTGGAATTTATAACAAATACAATACTCTCGCGGCTGTGTTGGCAGCGCAAAAGATTGGTATTGCCCATCAGGTTATTTTAGATACAATTAAAAACTTTCAAGCTGCTTTTGGTCGTGCTGAAGAGTTAGAGTATCACGGCAAGAAAATCAGAATTTTGTTATCTAAAAATCCTGTGGGGTTGAATGAAACTATCCGCGCCGTGAATCAAATTAAGGCAGCAGGTAAGGCATCTACAACTTTGATGGTGTTGAATGACAGAACACCAGATGGTACAGATGTATCTTGGATTTGGGATGTAGATACGGAGAAGTTAGTGGAGTTGGGGGGGACAATTGTTGTTAGTGGCGATCGCGTCTATGATATGGCTTTGCGTCTACGTTATAGCCAAAAGAACCTCGACAGTAACTTGAAATTAATTGTAAAAGAAGATTTGAATGAAGCGATCGCCACTGCTTTGGAACATACTTCAGCAGATGAAACCCTTCATATTGTGCCTACTTATTCGGCAATGTTGGAAGTACGAGAAATATTAACTGGGCGTAAGATTCTTTAAAGATTTGCTGGAGGTTGGATGAATACTGAAAAGTTTGAACTAACAATTGGTTGGCTGTACCCTAATTTAATGAGTACTTATGGCGATCGCGGTAATGTGATTTGCATACAACAACGCGCACAATGGCGGGGTTATAAAGTGCAAGTTTTACCATTGGATCAAAACGCATCCGTAGAGGATATATATAAGGTAGATGTAATTGTTGGTGGTGGCGCACAAGATAGACAGCAAGAAATTGTCATGCGCGATCTAAGTGGAGTTAAAGCAGAGGCGATACGGGAGAAATTGGAAACTGGTACGCCTGGGGTGTTTACTTGTGGCTCACCTCAATTATTAGGACACTACTACGAACCAGCTTTGGGGGAACGTATTGACGGACTCGGTTTATTAGATTTGGTGACTAAACATCCTGGGGCAGATGCCAAGCGGTGTATTGGTAATGTTGTAATTGAGGTGAGTGCATCTCGGTTAGCACAAGATTTAGAAAAAATGTTGGGTAGTGTACCGCTAATTATTGGTTTTGAAAATCATGGCGGTAGAACTTATTTAGGGAAGGTGGAAGCGTTGGGGCGGGTGGTTAAAGGGTATGGTAATAATGGGGAAGATGGAATGGAAGGAGCATTTTATCGCAATGCGATCGCCACTTATTCTCATGGTCCTTTATTACCTAAAAATCCCTTTCTCGCAGATTGGTTAATTCAGACAGCATTTAAGCAAAAGTATCAAACTGAAATATCACTTTCATCGTTAGATGATACTTTGGCAAATCAGGCAAGGGAAGCTATGTTTAAACGCTTGGGAGTTAATACACCAGCAGTTGTGCAGATGTAGAATATTTGTAACCTATTCGACAAGTGGTTGAAAAAGATTTTTTTTTACCACAGATAAACACAGATGGACACCGATAAATATAGAGGTTTATTCACCATCAAATAGATTTTGAAAGATAGGCTCTAAGACCTAGCTATCTTTGCTCGTAAAATTTGCAGGACAGCATCGTGGTTAGCTGGTGTAATCACAGCTTTAATCCACTCACCAAAATCAACCACAATCAAGCGGTTTTTATTTGGGCGTTGCACATCCAAATGAAACCAATAGGGTGCTAAACCCATGCCCCAAAGTCTTAAACCTCCCATTAACAAATCCATTGGCTCTTCTTCAAGGTGCTGGATAGTTGTATAAGGAATCCGCTTACTCCCGAAAGGAAAGTAGTACTGATGGATGGCGATGGCATGATCATCACAGGTAACATATTCATCTTCATAAAGTATTGTCACAAAATGACTCCAATTCGTAATTACAGAGGTTATAGGTGCTGCTTTTTGGAATAATTTATCTGTTAATTGCACATACTGTAGAGACGCGAAATTTCGCGTCTCTACATCTATAAATAGCGTATCAATCCTATCGCCTACAATTTTAGCAATCTTAATTTACCTGTGCGATGATCGTGCGGTGACGTGGGCTATTACAGGTAATAATAGGTTTCTTAAAACCAGCATCTATTAACGCCTGTTCAATATCAAAAGAAAAGTACTCATCCAAGTATGGTTCGGTACTTTTGAGCAAAGTTAAAATGTAAGGTGGCATTTTGGCATAAATTTCTGATTTAGGATTCATATCCATGATGGATATATAACCATTAGGGCGCAGTAAACGTCGCATTTCACGGAAAATTTGTTTGCTTGCAAATTGTGGCAGTTCGTGATATAACAAAAATGTCGAAATTAAATCAAATGAAGCTTCTGGTAAATTAGTATTTTCAGCCGCAGCATTAACCCAGTTAATATTAGTATTGCGCTGCTGTGAATTGTATTGTGCGACGGCTAAAAAGTAAGGTGATAAATCTAAACCTGTAATATTTGCTTCAGGATAAAGTTCTTGCAGTGCAAACGAACTCATCCCCACACTACAACCTACATCTAAAATATCTCTAGGTGCGTTAGTGAGTGAGCTTTTCAGCACTTCATGGTAACTTTCCCGTAGCTTGGCATCACCTTCTGCACCAGCACCTTGCCAAATTCCAGCATGAACAGCACGGGCAGCAACTGATACCTCTAATGCGGGAAACCAGCCTAAATTACCTTCATCATAAGCATGGAATGTCCGCAGATAGTATTCAGGATAAGTGAGATCTGGGTTTTTGACTTGGGCTAAATATTTATCCCAGTCAAGTTTTTGTAACTCTTCTACTTCTTGCCGCCAATATACCCCGATTTTTTCTGCCCGCTTAATCATCATTGTACGAGCTTGCTGCTTGGCTAAATTTGCTAAGGGCTTAACGGATAGTAACCCATTGACGAGTTTAGAAGTGATTGTAGTATCAGTTTTGACAGCAGTGGTCATAGTCAAAGCTTTAAATAAATCGGCAATTTAAATCTTAGACGGTATTTTGTTGGCGCGTCAGAGCAATTGCGGTGAAAGGTAAAGTAGTTGCAAGGCAACTAGGTATGATAGCTTCAGGTCTTCTATTAGAACAGTTAAGTTTTGATACTAAGATTAAATCTTAATAGCCAGTTTACCGAGTTATCGGCATCTTGAGAAATGTCCCCAACTATCGAAATTTTAATTATTTTTCTCCTAACCCTGATGAATGCCGTCTTTGTGATGTCTGAGATGGCGATTGTCTCATCGCGGAAGGTGCGACTACAAAATATGGCTAACCAAGGAGATGCCAAAGCTAATATTGCATTGAAACTGGCTAATGCTCCCAATCAGTTTCTTGCCACCGTTCAGGTGGCGATAACACTGATTAATATCTTGTCTGGTGCTTTCGGTGAAGGGGCAATATCTAAGAGGCTAGCACCTATTTTAAATAATGTTCCTTCACTAGCACCTTATACTGAGGCGATCGCTTCTACAGTAGCAATTATTTTAATCACGTATCTGACGCTAGTGATTGGCGAACTGGTTCCTAAACGCTTGGCGTTAAACAATCCAGAACGCCTTTCGGCTGCTGTCGCCATCCCCATGCGGATGTTGGCTAACCTTGCCGCCCCCATCGTTCATATCTTAAGTGCTTCAACTGATACAGTAGTACGTTTGTTAGGCATCCAAGCATCAACAGAACCGCAAGTAACTGAAGAAGAAATCAAAGTTTTGATCGAGCAAGGTACTGAAGCGGGAACATTTGAGGAAGCAGAACAAGATATGGTCGAACGGGTGTTTCGCTTGGGCGATCGCCGGATTAGTGCTTTAATGACACCAAGACCTGATATTATCTGGCTTAATTTAGAAGATTCTTTTGAGATCAACCGCCTAAAAATGCTCGATAGCGGTCATTCTCGGTTTCCAGTTTGTCAAGGCGACTTGGATCATGCTTTAGGCGTAACTAATGTCACTGATTTGTTATCTCGCTGCCTCTCCAGCCAATCACTCGATCTAACTGTATCTTTGCGACAACCATTATATGTGCCAGAAAGTACTAGGGGCTTGAAAGTTTTAGAGTTATTCAAGCAAACTGGCACTCATATTGCTTTAGTAGTAGACGAATACGGCGTTATTCAGGGATTAGTGACTCTCAACGACATTTTAGAAGAAATAGTCGGTGATCTTCCGTCAATTGAACAGCATGAAGAGCCGCTAGTTGTGCAACGAGAGGATGGTTCCTGGTTGCTGGATGGGATGTTGTCAGTGGAAGAGTTCGTGGAACTGTTCGAGGCTGATGAGATATCTGCCGAGCAAAGAGGCAATTATCATACATTGGGTGGCTTTGTAATTATGCAACTCGGTCGTATTCCCACTGCTTCGGATCATTTTGAGTGGAATGGTTTGCGTCTGGAAGTTATGGATATGGATGGCAATCGAGTTGATAAAGTATTGGTAATGCCCATCACAGATGCACCGTCTGATTCCAATTCCAGGAGTAAAGATTAAAATCTAGCAATGTACTTCCTTTGCAGGGGAGTAGAGGAGCAGGGGAGCAGGGGAGCAGGGGAGTAGGGGAGCAGGGGAGCAGGGGAGCAGGGGAGCAGGGGAGCAGGGGAGCAGGGGAGCAGGGGAGCAGGGGAGCAGGGGAGCAGGGGAGCAGGGGAGCAGGGGAGCAGGGGAGCAGGGGAGCAGGGGAGCAGG
>JBARVL010000386.1:0-7545 GCA_049646245.1 Crinalium sp.
TTATGGGTGTCAGACACCGGAACTATCCGCACGTTGAAGGAGTCCAATTTCATCCAGAGAGTATCCTGACTTCTTCAGGAAAACTGTTATTGCGGAATTTTCTGGAATCACTCCCAGTTCCAGCAATAAGCTCTTAGCGGTTGCCCATGAGCAAGAGCGCCTCGATTTATTGTAATTATCAAATTAAATGGTAGATTACAGATCGCTCAAGCTAATGGCTAATTGCTACTTACTAATTGCTTTAACAACTTACAACTGATGATGAAACGGCGACAGTTGATCCGCTATGCTGGGGCAAGTTTGCTGACAGTGGTAGGGACAGGCTTGGTTTCTGGAGTGCAGACTTATCAAGCGCAGACAAATAATTTTCTTACAGTCCAATGGCTAGGGCATAGCTGCTTTTTGTTTACTAGCAATGGTAAGCGAGTTTTAGTAAATCCTTTTGAAAAATTGGGTTGTACAGCTAAATATCGTTCAGCTAAAGTAGCTGCTGATTTGGTACTAATCAGCAGTTTGTTATTAGATGAAGGATCTGTAAAAGATTTGCCTGGAAATCCCAAGATTATATATGAACCTGGAGCTTATGAGTTTGAGGGCATACAAATTCAAGGTATTGGGATCGATCACGATCGCACTGGCGGTAGGCAGTTTGGAACCAATGTAGCATGGCGCTGGCAACAAGCAGGAATTAATATCCTACACTTGGGAGGAGCAGCAGCACCGATTAATGATGAGCAGAAAATTTTGATGGGTAGCCCAGATTTGCTGCTAATTCCCGTTGGAGGAGGTATTAAAGTTTACAATCCTCAAGAGGCAAATCAGACAATTAGTTCACTCAATCCTAAGTTAGTAATTCCTACTCAATACTTGACAAAAGCGGCTGATGGCAATAGTTGCGATCTTGCTGCGGTAGATAATTTCTTGAATTTGAGGAATAAAGCTTCAATTAGTCAGGTTAATAGTGATAAGCTGACAATTAAGCCAACTGATTTACCTAAGAATGGCACAGTGATTCAAGTTTTAAGTTACAAGTTTTAATAAGTAGGTGGGTAAAATAAACTTACTTGCCAGAGAGGGAGGGAGCAACGGATTTTGTAACGGATGTAACGGATAAGTTGTCTGAGGAGATGATTTTATCGACTAACTCAGCAGCGTATTCTTCTAATATTTCAACAACATCCCCCACAGTATTAATTTGAGACTTTCCCCCCGCCCTTAATAAGGGGGGGAGGAGAGAGGAGAGAGGAGGGAGGAGTATAAATACAACCTGCGCTGCTCTTGCCCCCTCCCCGCATATTCGGGTAGGGTAGGGGAGGGGTGTACTATACTTAGAGCCTATCTTTTAACCTTTTAAGAGATTTTAACCGCAGATAAACGCAGATAAACGCAGATATTTTAGGTGATTAATTATTTTTCTGATAGGCTCTTAGATGCAAATTGCTGTAAGTTTAATTATGCCCATCTAATTAACAGTAATATTAATAAGCTGAATTATTTAGGCTCATTATTCAAAATTGACGGTTCAAAATAAAAATTTAGTAGCTATGCAAGCAGAATATTCCCAGCGTCGTGAACAGTTGATGGCTAAAATTGGCAACGGAACTGCAATATTTCGCAGTGCGCCTGTAGCTGTGATGCACAATGATGTTGAGTATAATTTTCGCCAAGATAGTGATTTCTTTTACTTGACGGGTTTTAATGAACCGCAAGCTGTAGCGGTGTTAGCGCCTCACCATAAAGAACACAAATTTATTTTATTTGTCCAACCCAAGGAACGGGAAAAAGAAATTTGGACGGGTTATCGGGTTGGTGTGGAAGGTGCAAAGGAATTTTTTGGTGCAGATGAAGCTTATCCGATTACGGAACTAGATGAAAAGTTACCTCAGTATTTAGAAAAGGCGGATCAGATCTACTACCATGTAGGACGCGATCGCACTTTCAACGATACAATCATCAAACACTGGCAACGCTTGATGATCGGTTATCCTAAGCGTGGTACTGGACCAATTGCGATCGCAGATACATCAGTAATTCTCCATGCAATGCGGCAGGTAAAAACCAATGCCGAGTTAGATTTGATGCGTAAAGCTGCCGATATTTCAGCAGAAGCACACAATCATGCGCGGGAATTTACCCAACCAGGGCGTTATGAGTATGAAATTCAAGCAGAAATAGAACATATCTTTCGCTTGCGGGGAGCGATGGGACCAGCGTATCCTTCGATTGTGGCATCTGGTGCGAATGCTTGCATCCTCCACTACGTTGAAAATAATTGCCAGGTAAAAGATCAGGATTTACTGCTGATTGATGCTGGTTGTGCGTATGATTATTACAACGCCGATATTACTCGTACCTTTCCTGTAGGTGGTAAATTTACACCAGAACAAAAAGCGATTTACGAGCTTGTTTTAGAAGCACAATTAAGTGCGATCGCACAAGTTAAACCTGGTAATACCTATAAGGATGTTCACTCAATTGCTGTAAGGGTAATCACTGAAGGTTTAGTTGAGTTAGGACTTCTTGCTGGTGAAATAGACAAGTTAATAGAAGAGGAAAAGCATAAAAACTTCTTTATGCACGGTACAGGACATTGGTTAGGTTTAGATGTCCATGATGCAGGTGTATATAAACATGGAGAAGAAACCTGGTATAATTTACAACCTGGTAATGTGATTACAGTAGAACCAGGTATTTATATTGGATTGGATCTACAACCACAAGAAGGACAACCGGATATTGATCCGCGTTGGCGAGGAATTGGTATTCGGATCGAAGATGATGTATTAGTAACAGCACAAGGCAATGAAGTATTAACGGCTGCGGTTCCTAAGTCAGTGCAGGAGATGCAACACTAAACATCTGTAATTTGGCTTAAGCAAGATGTTGACTGTGGACGGTTCGCTGTTTACTGTTAATTGATAATTGTTAATTGTATAAGGGGGAGAACATGGTTGAGCAAGTTTTGAGTCATTCTTCCTCTGAACAGGTGGAATTTCAACGTCTGCAAGCGCAGTTACGCGATCGCTGGCAAAGCCTTGATGGATTAGAGGACAGTGATGGCGATATTTTAGTTATTCCCTCGGTGAGTTTAGATCAGCGAGAACTCAGAAAAATTGAGGGTCAAATTCATTATGAAGAAAGGTTACTGTTTTCTTTAATTCGCCTGTGGAATCCCCGCACCAGGCTAATTTATGTCACCTCTCAGCCTTTGCCACCAATAGTAATTGATTACTATTTACAACTATTACCAGGAATTCCATTTTCTCATGCACGCGATCGCTTGCTACTATTTTCTACTTATGATTCCTCTCTCAAACCACTAACACAAAAAATCTTAGAGCGTCCCCGCTTAATGGAGCGGATCAGCAAAGCATTACGACCAGGTAATTCTTTTATGATCTGCTATAACTCCACAGAATTAGAGCGAGATTTAGCAGTAAAACTAGAAGTACCTTTATTTGCCCTTGATCCAGAATTGTTGTATTGGGGTACTAAAAGCGGCAGTCGCCAAATATTTGCTGAGTGCGGTGTTCCTCTTCCTGATGGTTGCGAGAGAGTTTGGAATGAACAGGATTTAGCAGAAGCAGCAGCAGGTTTGTGGGAACGCCAGCCAAGTTTGCAACGAATGGTAGTTAAACTTAACGAAGGATTTTCTGGTGAAGGAAATGCCATTTTAGATCTGAGACCGCTCTTCAACCTAGCTCCAGGTAAGGCTGACCATGCAGAACGGGTAAGAGCAATTGGCGATCGCTTTCAGAATTTAGGGTTTCAAGCTAAGGCTGAAACTTGGGCAAATTTTTCTAGTCGCATACCAGAATTAGGGGCAATTGTCGAAGCATTTATTGAAGGAGAAGAAAAGCGATCGCCTAGTGTGCAAGGTCGCATTACACCTCAAGGAGAAGTTGAAATTCTTTCAACTCACGACCAAATATTAGGTGGTCCAGATGGACAAATTTTTCTCGGTTGTAAATTTCCCGCCGATGAAACCTACCGCTTACGCTTACAAGATTTAGGCTTACGGATTGGGCGGAATTTAGCTCAAAAAGGAGCTTTAGAGCGTTTTGGGATAGATTTTCTGGCGGTACGTCATACAAATCAATATGGTAATACAGACTGGGATCTGCAAGCTATAGAAATCAACCTGCGTAAAGGTGGCACTACCCATCCTTTTATGACTTTGAAGTTTTTAACCAACGGTCGTTATGACCTTTCCACTGGTTTATTTTATAGTCAACAAGGTCGTCCCAAATATTACGTTGCCTCTGATAACTTGCAGAAAGAACGCTATCGAGGTTTACTGCCTAATGATTTGATGGATATCATTGCACACCATAGATTGCACTTTGATACCAGTACTGAAACAGGGACAGTATTTCATTTGATGGGTTGCTTATCTGAGTTTGGTAAATTGGGATTAACCAGTATTGGTGATTCACTACAGCAGGCAGAAGATATCTATAACAAAGTTGTTAAAGTTCTCGACGAAGAAACGCGCACTAATACCAGTCCTAAATCGTGGGTTTCATACTGTAGCCCTCCCATTGCTTGGAGTGGCACAAGGTAAATCAAATCTCAAATTAATTCACTGTTACAGAGTATCTAAAAAATAATTAATAAACTTCTCATGCGAATGTAGAGGCGTACAGTGGTACGTCTCTACAAAGGTTCTTAGCCTGGGCTTAATTTTTTTGTATCAATCAATACACTATAAAGGTTTATTTATGTATATACCCGTAGGCATATTATTCGATAGTGATGTATGCTGAAAGAATGAATCATACAGGATAATTAACTATGGCTATTGCTTGTAGCAATAATACTTACCAAGAGGAGTTGCTAAGGCTTTGGGGTAGTAAAGTAACTAAGCTCACACCACAACAGGCGCAACTGGTGGTTGAAATTTTGCGAGATCTAGAACAACGAAAACAGCGTTGTTTGCAGCTTGCATAAATGGCATTTGATTATTAACTCAAATTAAGGCTGTTCTAAACTTATAATTACTACGGTAATACTACTTATAGAGTTGAAGTAGTAATCTAGAGGCTTACACTAGATATACTGAGAATTTATTTTTTATTTACTGGGGGCATTTTGCCCATCTATGAAGCAAGCTAAACTTTTAAACAATAATCCCAAAGCTATTAGCTTTGGGATTATTAATTTGATAATAAATATTATATTCAGTTGATAAATATAATTAATTCCAGAACTATATTAAGCCGCTCATCTCAACTAGCCAAACGTTCTGCATTTGGAGCTTGCAAAAGCGTTACTAACTGCTCAACTCCCCTTTGCAGATGGCGTGTTACTGTCATTGGACTTACACCAATTCGCTTTGCTGCTTCCTTACGAGGTAACTCACGCAAGAACACATACTCAATTGCTGCTTGAGTTTTTTCTTCTAAATGACTCAAAGCACCTTCCAACTGATGTCTATCTTCTTCAAAATGCCGCATAGCTTGGTCATGGGGATCGGGCAGTGTTTCTCCTAAAGTCACTGGATAATCCATTGTCTGACCAATCGTAGCATCCAAACTTAAAGGTAAACGATTTTGAGCCGCAGACTTACTTTCACGCCACTCTTGAACGGATACATTGAGTGCTTCAGCAATTTCAGCATCTCTAGGCGCTCTTCCTAAAGTACAAAATAACTCGTGACGGACTTTTTGACCTTCTTTTTGCAGTTCTTGCCAACGACGAGGAATTTTGACGACACTTCCTTTGTCGCGTAGAAAATGCAGAATCTCGCCACGAATATAAGGCACGGCAAAAGAACTAAACGCACAGCCTTGATTGGGGTTAAACCGCTCGATTGCTCGGATTAGACCAAAATAACCGATTTGTTCTAAATCTTGATAAGGTTCCGCACACTGATAGCTAATTCGATGAGCAATTTGGCGCACCAGCCCAGCATTCATCAACACCAAGCGATTGCGAAGGGCAACTGAAGGATTTTGGTGGTAAGCAATCAAAAGATTTATTGAGTTTGAGCGGGAAGGGGATTGAGTCGCCATCATCAAAATGCCTCTGTGGGTCGAAACCTATTTCATTTAAGAACTAGGAAATAGCGGAATCATTTGTTTTGAGTCTAAATTTATTCTCTTAATCTCTAGAGATATACGCCATAGTCGTTTTACTGAATTAACGGTAGCTACTGTTACAAGCTTCCGTAGAAATACGCAAATTGATTTTTACGTTTAATTACGTTGACCTTCTTAATTCTATAATTTTATGCTTGGAAGCATCAACCAAAAGGCAGATTATAGAGTAAAGCTAACTTAAAAAAAGTAGATTATAATAGGAGAGTATGCAGTTGAGAAAAAAAGATACAAAACACAACTTAAAATCGGGAAATTTCTGTTTGGAGTTGTGGATTTAAGTAGTTAAGTTGTTGAGTAAACATGGTTGTTGGAGTTGATCTAAGATAGCGATCGCTGATTCAACACTAGCGAATCTGCAAGGATATAGGTCAAAATCAAAATGATTAGTAAGTTTTTTTTGTTAACTTTTTGTAAAATTCCGAGGAAGCCAAATGAGTAATACCAGCAACTTCCGTGAAGCGATTCGTGATGCGAGAGGTCAATCGCTCATTGGTCGTAACGTCATAGCTAATGCTCTTCCCTATGTAGGTGGTGGTTTAGTATTAACCGCTCTAGGTACTTACGGTGGAATTAGAGTTCTAGCTGCCAACCCAGAGTTATTTTTCCCTACTTTCTGGGTTGCCTTAATTGCAGAATTGGTTCTGTTCTTCGTTGCTCGTGGCGTTGCCGAAAGCGGTAAAAATGGCATTGCCTTACCACTTCTGGCTACCTACAGTTTACTATCTGGCTATACCCTGAGTGGTTTAGTATCTCTTGCTTTAGGGACTAGCGGCGTTGGTATCGGTGGAATTGCTATAGCTGCTCTTGGCTGTGGCGTTACCTTTATCGTTGCGCGACCGATTGGTTCTAATTTGTCGGAGCAAGACGGCATGGCGTTGACGAAAACTATACAGCTTGGTGTGATTGCCTTGCTGGTTGTTTTGGTGGGTCAACTGCTGTTTTCCGTTTTTGGGATCTACACTCCTACCTGGTTAGAAATTGGCATTTCAGGTTTAGGTGTGTTTCTGTTTGCAGGTGTGGCTGTGGTAGATTTTTACATCCTACCCCGTACCTATCGTGACGATCAGTATTTGCCTGCTGCTCTATCAATGTATTTGACATACATTAATCTGTTTGTGTTTATTCTGCGGTTATTAATTGCTATTAATAGTCGTGATTAAATGTCAACGGATTAGATCGTTTGGATCTAATGCGGAGATTTTGGTAATTTTAGATTGAAATTTGCAGCCGTGTTTAAATAAACACGGCTTTTTTATTTTTTCCCTTCACCCTAAAGGGTGTGGCTATACAAACGAAGCCCGCCTGCGCGGGCTAGTTATCTTTACAGGACTTACGCAGAACCCCTCTACTATCTGAATCTTTATCATCAAGATCGTATATCCAGTTCCAATCAGGATTGTCACTCCATTTTTTTACAAAATCACAAACTGAAAGAATTGTACCA
>JBARVL010000387.1:0-2332 GCA_049646245.1 Crinalium sp.
CAATACCTTTAGCCAGCCATTTATTAGCACTGTCTTCCGCAGTTTCAAAGCTTCGGTAATTACCCAAGACAACCCGCTCGTCTACGCCTGGTACGCTTAGTGCTTGCGTCACTGCTTCTAGCTTAACTTTCTCAACCTCCAAGGTTTGCGGCTGCATATTACCAGCCAGGAAGTGCAGAGTCAGGCGATCGCCTTTCGTCGCTTCTAAGGTTAACTCTTGATTCGGTTCCTCACCAAATCGTTGTACAATGCCAACTTTTAATTCCACTTCTGGAATTCTTGGGATCGGCCCTGATGCTCCAGTGAGTCCAAATAGACAAAATGCCATCAAGACATTACGGGATAAGTGGCTCAATTTTTTCCCGGTTTCAGCTTGAATAATCAACATTTTCCTCAAGACACACCTTGCTGCTTGATAAATACGCCAAGGATAGAACAGTTTTCAGTGGGGATCAACCTTGGTATATAAGTTTGTACTTTTAGGTCAATTGTTGCCCTATCTATATTGTATTGTGATCGACCAACTGGAATAATTTGCCACATTGCTCAGAATTTTATAGGTAAATGTGAAATTACTTGTAAAATAAAGTCATAACGACTATGATTTAGATAGGTAAGTTTTCATGGGAGCAACAACTCGTGTGACAAGCTAGGCATTTAGCTTAATAGCTGATTGCTAAAATTGACAGGTAAAATCCTGAAATTTGCCGTTATAGCGGACAGCAAGGCTTAAAATACATCTGTAATGACATCTTTCTAGCTTGATATCAGCATTTTGACAGTTTTTCGGAGATTAGGAGCAGTTTATGCAAACTTCAGATAGAACGATGAAAGTTAATATTGGCATTGACGAGAACGCTCGTAAAGAAATTGCGTCAGGGCTTTCTCGCTTGTTAGCCGACACTTATACCCTTTACCTGAAAACCCACAATTTCCACTGGAATGTTACTGGACCAATGTTCCAAACATTACACTTGATGTTTGAACAGCAATATAATGAACTAGCTTTAGCAGTTGATTTAATTGCTGAACGTATTCGCGCTTTAGGATTTCCCGCACCTGGTACTTACAGCGAGTTTGTTGAATTAAGCTCAATTCCAGAAACCCCTGGCGTTCCAAAAGCACACGATATGATTCGTCTGTTAGTGGAAGGTCAAGAAGCTGTCACCAGAACTGCTCGCTCAATTTTCCCAGCAGTCGAGGCGGTCAATGACGAACCGACGGCAGATTTATTAACCCAACGGATGCAAGTGCATGAAAAAACCGCTTGGATGTTAAGAAGTTTGTTAGAAGAATAAACAAAACATAGTAAGTAGCAGGAGGCTGGTCATTGTTAATTAATAATTGTTAATTGATAACTGCTCCTGGCTTCTATTCAAAATGAATCAGTCTGCCGATAGAGATTTGACCCATCAGTTGCAGCAATTAATGCAACAGGTGGGTATTTCTAGTTTTAATAAATTAAGTAAACAAGCTGGCGTTTCTAAACGACAGTTAAAGCATTTGCGACTGGGGGAAGTGTCGCAGATGCGGGTAGAAACGCTGGTGAAGATTAGTTCTTTGCTGCAAGTGTCTGTAACTGAGTTACTGAAAACTTTTAGCGAGGTAGAAATAGCTGAGGATACAGATGGACAAACTATTTGGAAACAGGAATACGAACGCCTGCAAGAGCAACTAAGACAGCAACGGGAGTCTTTAATGCAGGAATTTCAGCAGGCAAGTTTGCAGGTTTTGGAATCTTGGTTGCTACAGTGGTCAACTGCTGCTAAGGCGGCTAAGGATAACGCGCAGTTACCAGCAGTGAGATTGTTGCCGTTAATACGACCAGTTGAGCAGTTAGTGCAACAATGGGGAGTAGAAGCGATCGCATCTGTAGGTGAAGAAATACCTTACAACCCGCAATACCATCAATTAATGGAAGGAAGCGCCCAACTAGGAGAGCAAGTCAGGGTGCGTTACGCGGGGTATCGACAAGGAGAGAAACTTCTGTTCCGTGCCAAAGTTAGCCCCTTAACAATTAACAATTAACAATTAACAATTTTCCCCTTCCTCTCCTCTCTCCTCCCTCCTCCCTCCTTCTTGGTTTCTCCCATTTGACTGATGAAGTCTATCCTTCAACCGTCTCTAGGACTCCCACCACACTGTACTGGGTTGGTGGTGAGATGAATCGCGTTATTGATTTTGTGGTAAAGTGATATCAGTCGAATGAACCTCCTTTAGTTGTGAAAACCAAGCAACAAAACACCGGACAAGTAGTGAAGGCAAAACATTCAAATACCGTAGGGCATACGGGATTTCAAGCTTGTGGAGAGAAAATAAGACTCCTTGGTGC
>JBARVL010000388.1:0-1972 GCA_049646245.1 Crinalium sp.
TCAGCGCGATTTTACTGAAGTTGGAGTAGCTAATGAGTTATTAGCTGCTGGAGTTCCAAAACAAGATATTGTTTTAGGTTTTCAAGCTCCCTATAAGCGTAAGTTTACTGAGTTTGCCTTTGGGTAAAGTTGGGTATGTAGAGGATGCGATCGCTATCAAGTTATTTATAATAGCCTAAATTGAAAATTTTTTATCCAAATATGTTTACAAAGAGTAATTTATTCACCATTAGATTTTCTAGAAGAGAATATTCACTGCTAATACCAGTGAACTTTTTCCAATCTACTTTTGTTGGATCTTCTGCCTTTACTATATCTTTAATTCTATCCAAAGCTATTTTTTGGATTGCAGCCCAAATTTCTGGATCAACCATAAAAAAGGTGGTTCTTTTGGGGTCAAAAAGAGGAAATTTTAAGTGCTTATCAAATTCAGGAATAATTTTCTCAAGTTGAGACGCATCGATATGTAAATACTTTAATGGAATATTCTCAAAATACTTTTCTATATAATCTGAAGATCGCTGATCAGTCTCCCTTAGCAATGATTTAATAGAGTCATAAACACTTTCTCGTAGAAAGTGTTGTGTAACTTCTTCTGATAAAAAAAAATTTACTTTGCGGAATTGTAAACTTGGTGACATCATCCCTTCCAAACAGTTTTTATATAATTAACAAGTGATTGCATATCACTTAATTTTGAAAGTTTTACTATCAATTTTTGTACATCTTCTCGATCATAATAATTAATATCTACTTCTCCTCTATATTCTTTTTTAAATGCCTCTAATATTTTTCTTGTATTATTACTAATTAAATTTACGGGAAATACATAGTAGTAACCACTAGGTCTACCCTCTGCTTCCCACCTTAGTTTTACACCTTTAATTGAGGCATCTAAATAAACTGTATCAATTGCTCCTCCTGGGTCAGTGTATGAAGATTTACACTCCCAAATATAACTTCCTATTTTGAAAACCTGTGATTGCATAAACACTTTCCTTAAGTAATATATTAACGTAATTTCTTAAAGTGAGCTTGAACCGTAAAAACTTTACCTGTTTTACTTACTTTCGTATGTTCTTTTACAACTGTTATTCTGCCTTCTAATAGATCTTTAACTAAATCATTAGCCTCTTTGCTATAAATAACAAAATCCGAGCCAGGCTCATTTACACGTAAGTTGTCCTCATAATCTTTCCCAGGTTTCATGCCGAAATCATCCATCAAGTCTTGCATCATTGACTTAAAATTGGCATCTACAACCTTTCCTTTATCGAAAGCATTCAAATTTACAAACTCAGGTAGAGATTGCAAAGCTTGAAAGAAAGCATTCTTTACTGACTCGATAGAATCCTTAAGGTTCCACATAATTTTGGTAATTTGATAAAACGTAGTTACTACGGGTAAGGCAGGAATTTTTTAAATAAAATACATTTAACTAAGTATATAGTAATTGACGTATATTATCTAGATATAAATTTAATTATTATATTTTATATAACTACATTGGTATCAAGTATTATAAAATTGCATAGTTAATATCTTAGTTTGAAATTGGACGATAAAAAAAAGCCTGCGTAGGCAGGCTTCGTTCGTATAGCCACAGGCTTCAGCCTGACGGCGCATCATTTTAAGCAACAACCACTAACTCTTGCTTCTGCATCCTTGTAATTTCCACCTCACCATCCTCACCTACATCAATAACAGCAGTATCACCACTATTAACAGTGCCACTCAGCATTGCTTCCGCCAAACTATCTTCTAACAACCGCATAATTGCCCGTCGCAATTCTCTTGCACCAAACTTAGGATTAAACCCTTCTTTTACAACTCGGTCTTTAAACCTGTCAGTAACTTCTAGACTAATTTCCTGTTCGGTTAAACGACTAGCAACTTCTCGCAACATGATACCTGCGATACTTCTTACTTCCTCAAATGTTAATTGACGGAAAACAATAATGTCGTCAAGACG
>JBARVL010000389.1:0-5253 GCA_049646245.1 Crinalium sp.
CGTAAGGGTTAGAGGAGAAAAAGTAGGGAATTACCCCTGCTTTGTGCCTACTTCCCCCTGTTGTTTGTGGTTCTGCTGACGGGTAACGTAAGAGTAAACGGTGTTTTCAGGTAGACAAGTGAACTTATATCAAATTTTTAAGACACCGAATCCGATTATTGGCGTTGTTCATTTACAGCCCCTGCCAACGTCTGCACGTTGGGGGGGTAGTTTGAAAGCAATTATTGATCGGGCAGAACAAGAAGCTACTGCCCTGGCGGCGGGTGGTGTCGATGGCATTATTGTAGAAAATTTTTTTGACGCGCCGTTTACCAAAAGCCAAGTAGATCCGGCTGTCGTCAGTGCGATGACACTGATTGTGCAACGGTTAATGAACTTGGTAGCTTTGCCGATTGGAATTAATGTGTTACGGAATGACGCTCAGAGTGCGATGGCGATCGCCACCTGTGTAAATGCCCAATTTATTCGTGTTAACGTCCTTACTGGCGTAATGGCAACAGACCAGGGGCTGATCGAAGGATCAGCCCATCAACTGTTGCGCTATCGTCGTGAACTGGGCAGTGATGTGAAAATTTTCGCAGATGTGTTGGTTAAGCACGCGCGTCCTCTAGGTTCTCCCAATCTGACTACAGCAGTCCAAGAAACAATTGAACGGGGTCTGGCAGATGGTGTGATTTTGTCTGGCTGGTCTACTGGTAGCCCTCCAACGTTGGAAGATTTAGAGTTAGCTTGTGCTGCGGCTCGTGGTACACCAGTGTTTATTGGCAGTGGTGCTGACTGGGAAAATATTTCTACACTGATGCAAGCTGCTGACGGAGTTATAGTTTCTAGTTCGCTCAAACGTCATGGAAGAATTGAACAGACTATCGATCCTATTCGTGTTAGTCAGTTTGTGGAAGCGACAAGACGCAGTTTGAGTAGTAAAGCAGAAATTCAACCAGTTTCTTCTGTGAAGCTACATTCTTAGGAGTCAAGTCAAGACTACCTGCCTGGGCTACATAAGTCAAAATGAAATTGTCCACATACCCAATTAGGTTTAGTTTTATGAGGAGCCGCAGACGTTCTAGTCCTTGGATTCATCGCTGGTCTCGTGTGCTAATTGGTGCGATCGCAATTTTAGGCGCTTTGATAACTGCCTATCTGACTTACGTAAAATTCAGTGGCGGTTCTGCTGCTTGCCCTAGCGACGGCTGCGAAAAAGTTTTATCTAGCCCTTACGCCAGCGTTTTTGGTTTTCCTCTAACTTTGTTTGGTTGTTTGGCATATACCAGCATGGCAGTATTTGCCCTGTCTCCTTTGGCAATAAATCCCGAAGCGCAGAAAGACTTGCGCTCTAAGTTGGAGGACTGGACATGGCTGTTGCTATTTGCTGGTGCAACCGCGATGACGGTTTTTAGCGGCTACTTGATGTATCTGCTTGCCTTTAAGATTAAAGCACTCTGTATCTACTGCATAGTTTCGGCGGTATGTTCAATAAGCTTATTGGTGCTGAGTTTAATCGGTCGAACTTGGGAAGATATTGGTCAATTATTCTTTACAGCAATTGTGGTTGGTATGATCGCCATAATTGGCACTTTGGGCGTATATGCCAGTATTAATAATCCATCACCGACTGCTCAAACTAACAGTCTCACTCCTGTAGGCGAACCTCAATCAGGAGTTGGTTGGCAAGTTACCAACACATCAAGTGAGGCAGAAATTGCTCTAGCTAGCCATTTAACCAAGATTGGCGCGACGATGTACGGTGCTTGGTGGTGTCCTCACTGCCATGAACAGAAACAATTGTTTGGTAAAGAAGCATTCAAGGAAGTTAATTATACTGAATGCGCCCCTGATGGCAAAAACTCACAGACTAGCCTTTGTGTTAAGACTGATATCAAGAGTTATCCTTCTTGGCAAATCAAGGGTAAGGTAGAACCAGGGGTACAATCACTAGAAGAACTAGCTGATTTATCTGGTTATCAAGGCGATCGCAACTTTAAGTTTAAATTTCCACAAAGCTAGCCCAAGAGCAATCCCCAAGCATAGATTTAATTTAATTGAAGCTTACTAACGTACTACTTAAAATAGTAGTACGTTTTAAATTATCGGGAGTAACAACTTATTTTCTGGAACATTTACAGGACTTACGCAGATACACTAAATACAGGGGCAACCACAGGGGGATTGCCCCTACAGATGGTGTTTATTTTCATAATTTGCGTAAGTCCTGATTTATTGATATTTGGGAGATTTCTAATTAAATGAAAAAAATCAGTTTAGGGGAAAAACTGAAGAAATGGCTTCAACAAGAGCGGCGAGTATTTTTGACGGCTGCAGGTGTAGCAGCTAGTATAATTATTCTACGCATGGCTGGGCTATTACAGGCATCAGAATTAGCAACCTTAGATCAGCTAATGCTACTACGTCCGCCAGAGCCAGTTGATGAGCGGGTTGTGATTGTTAAAATTACTGAAGCAGATATATTAAAAAAATGGCCAATAACAGATCGAGATTTGGCTAGATTGCTCCAAAAAATTGATACATTCAAACCTCGTGCTATTGGTATAGATATTTATCGCAATTTAGTTCAAGAGCCTGGTCATCAAGAATTAGTTGAAACTGCTAAAAACATTCCTAATTTAATAGGTATTAAAAGGACTGAAGATACCCTAAGCTTAGGTGTAGCAGCACCAAAATTTTTGAGCGAAAAACAGATTGGGTTTAATAATTTTCCGTTAGATACTGATGGTAAGGTACGGCGCAACTTGTTGTATGTTTATGATAAAGATGGCAATCCCATCCAAAGTTTTGCTATTGCTTTAGCTAAGGCTTATTTAAAAGCGCAAGGAGTTGAATCTAAATCAGCAGCTAGTAATCCGAATTATTTACAGTTAGGCAAAGCTGTATTTTCACCTTTTTCAGGAAATGATGGTGGCTATGTAGGCGCTGATGATGGTGGCTATCAAGTATTAGGCAATTTTCGGTCTCCAACTAAGTTGCGTACTGTGTCAATGGTAGATGTGTTAGAAAATAAGATATCTGCCAATTTACTGCGCGATCGCATTGTAATTATTGGTTTACAAGCTAGCAGTTTGGGCGATCGTTTTTATACTCCTTATAGTAGCAAGTTTTTTGACGCAGCAGATCCATTTTTTGGTGTAGAAATACACGCCAACTTTACCAGCCAGATCATCAGTGCAGCACTAGACGGTAGACCTTTAATTAAAGTTTGGTCTGATTTTGTAGAAGGTTTATGGATATTAGCCTGGTCTTGCTTTGGCGCTAGTCTTAGCTGGAAATTACGTTCCCCCAAAAAGTCAACAGTGAGTATGCTGCTGGCTGGTTCTGGATTAATTGGTATTTCTTATCTAAGTTTACTTGCAGGTTATTGGATACCACTGATACCACCAATACTAGCATTACTGGGATCTGCTATCACGATCACAAGTTATATAGCTCACTTGGAAGAAGAATTACAACGTTCTAAAGAATTTTTACAGACAGTAATCAATACTATTGCTGACCCTATTTTTGTCAAGGATGACCAACATCGCTGGATTATTTTGAATCAAGCTTATTGTAAATTTATTGGTTATCCTTATGAAACATTAATTTATAAATCAGAGTATGATTTCTTTCCTAAAGAGCAAGCTGATAATTTTTGGAAACAAGATCAGCTAGTATTCAGTGCTGGTAAAGGACAAGAAAATGAAGAAAATTTTACTGATGTCAGAGGTAATACTCATATAATTGCTACAAAAAGATCGCTACATCAAGATGCTGCTGGTAATTTGTTTTTAGTGGCTGTGATTCGAGATATAACTGAACGTAAGCGAATTGAGGAAGACCTCAAGAAAACGGCGGCAGAATTAATGCGCTCTAATGAAGAATTGCAACTTTCAGGCAACCAGTTACGTCATCTGGCTTACCATGATAATCTGACAGGCTTACCAAATCGTAAACAGTTTTATGAACGCCTGAAGGAGTGTTTAGAAGATGCTAGTAGCAATAATAAATTAGTTGCGCTGCTATTTCTTGACCTTGATGGCTTTAAGCAAGTTAATGATACGCTCGGGCATGATACAGGTGATAAATTATTGAAAATAGTTGCCCAGCGACTTCAAGGGTGCTTACGGGGCAGTGATACAGTTTCGCGGTTGGGTGGGGATGAATTTACAGTTATTCTTCCTACTATTAGAAAAGAAGAAGATGCTGCTGTAGTAGCTGAAAAAATTCTAGTGACGCTAGAGCAACCTTACACTGTGGAGGAACATAATATTGAGGTGACAGTCAGTATAGGCATTAGTATTTATCCGATACATGGAGACTCAGTGGAAAATTTAATTAAACAAGCTGATTTAGCTATGTATGCCGCTAAAGATTTAGGTCGGAATCGCTATGAATTAGCTGAAAATGATTAAGCCATGATTTTTTTTGATGATAAATTACTTAAATATGTGTAGTTTGGCTAAATAAATCTCAATGCTTAAGTTTTTGATAGCAATCACTAGCTTGCCATTGTTAAGCTGTTGTGGAAACGCGCATTTTATGTTTTAGGAGGATAAGAGGGAAGAAAAAAACTCATAGTGTAGAGCAACTTTTCTTAAGAGTTAAAAATGAACAAGTTTATTTGTGCGTTAGCTTAAAGCAATTGCTAAAAATATTTCTTAACATTGCAAGTATTTTTACAAGATGTGTTAATATAGATGTACTCCTTATAACTACATGATTTAATTTAAGTAAATCCCACCAACAAAACATTTTATTAAAGTTTTGACTAAGATGCTTGACCGTAGATATACTGAGATAACTTGGAATCTGATCCATTAAGTGATGGAAACGAGTGCTATGGCTACTAACCTCCGACTCACAGCGCCTGTGATTATGCTGATTTGTTTACAACTAATCAGTACTGGTAGGGTTTGTGCCACACTTCAACCAAATGAAAATTTGAGCAGGTGGTCGGAAACTGCCTTATTAGCGTCTAAGTCCCCTGTAGGGCTAAAAATTATCCAATTTCAACCCCCACCTCCAAACAAAGATAAAAAATCTCCTAAAAAAACTGAAGCTGGTGGTGGACGCTAATTATTAGCGTAATTCGGTTTCTGTTGGTGTAGATTTTGACAAGTGGTTTTTCTGGACTAAGGTATGAACTTGCCAGAGCGCGTCTGAGGTAGGAAAATCGAGCCGATAGTGTCCGCCACGACTTTCTTGGCGAAAAGCAGCACTCTTAAGTATTAAAAACGCTACATCAAGTAAATTGCGAGTTTC
>JBARVL010000390.1:0-1975 GCA_049646245.1 Crinalium sp.
TCAGCGCGATTTTACTGAAGTTGGAGTAGCTAATGAGTTATTAGCTGCTGGAGTTCCAAAACAAGATATTGTTTTAGGTTTTCAAGCTCCCTATAAGCGTAAGTTTACTGAGTTTGCCTTTGGGTAATATCAAATCCGGTTGCATTGGAATTATATTTTTTTTAACGCAAAGGTCGCAAAGGTAAGCGCAAAGGATCGCAAAGGTAAAAGAATTAAAATTTTCAATCATCTCTTTTGCAACCGGAAACGATATAAGGTGGGGTATGTAGAGGATGCGATCCAATTGTAAAGCGTATTAGGCACGAGCAATAATTAAGTTCCCGTGCCATAACCTACAAGCCTTAATCAAATATTTTGCGTGTTATTGCTATTTTTCTCTTTCACTTTGCCGTATTAACTTAAGCGTTTTTTCAGGAAAGAAAGGTCTTTCTTCATATTCATTAGAGGGGAGTAGAGAAATATCCTCGCTAACGGTATAAAGAAAATCAAAAAGCTTGCGCTCATATTTTTCTCTTTCGTACAAATCATTAGAATTCCACATCTGAGTTAGTAATCTTTTAGCATACTGATGAATTCCTAAAGCCAGTGGTAAGGTTAATTGTTGATATGATTTTCTGATATCATCTTTAATCTTATCAACAGCATCTAAAAATTCTTTATAATCCCTGATTTGGCTTTCTCCTTCTAACTTTAACTGTTGGATTTCAGATTCAAATCTAAGTTGTCGTCTTTTCAGTTCTTGTTCTATGTCTTGTTTGGATAATTTTCTTTGCTTGTCAATTTCAGTGATGAGAGGTAGGTGTTCTTGTTGCCATCTAATATTTTCATCTCTAATAGCATTTATAAATCCTACTAGAAACCCTCCAAATTCTTCCGAAATAGACATATATACCACTCCTTAAGATAACTCAGTTACATTATTTAACATTATTGACAAATTTATTCAATTCCTGGGGAATCAAATTTTCGGTAGTCTCAAATAAAATATTATATAGTTTAGTGAGGCTTGCCAACTGCATATTGTTTAAACTCCTCCATATATAAATTTTTAATTTATAAAAGTTTTGCTTCCCAATGTCTTGTCTATACTTGTTTAATTCTTTATCCAAAAGATCTGCTAATTCTTTTAAATGCTGCCTTGTATGTTCATCATCTATTTTTTTGAGCCTATATTTATGTATTTGCGATAAAGTATACTTAGATAATTTAAATTTTAGAGGCTGTATTATCAAAAATGTTTTCGCTAACATATACAATAATCCTTTCAAAAGCCAGCTTAGACACAAGCGTATTCCAAAAGCAATGTTGTAAATAAATTTTAACAATTTATTGGCAATATTCATTTTTACCATTCATTAAAAAGAAGTGATATGTTTGAACATCTCTAAGCAACTGTTAAAGGTTAATTATACAATACTTTATCCTTTTGGAATTTGAAAGCGAGTGAATATCACTAATAATGTTAACCAGACTTACCATGCACTAAATTTACGTTAAATTTAATGCTGATCTCTTATTTTCTCCTGTATTCACTGCGTCTCTGTCGTTCGTTAACAAAATTAACCATAAAAAAAGCCTGCGTAGGCAGGCTTCGTTCGTATAGCCGCAGGCTTCAGCCTGACGGCGCATCATTTTAAGCAAGAACCACTAACTCTTGCTTCTGCATCCTTTTAATCTCCACCTCACCATCCTCACCTATATCAATAACAGCAGTATCGCCACTATTAACCGCGCCACTCAGCATTGCTTCCGCCAAACTATCTTCTAACAAGCGCATAATTGCCCGTCGCAATTCTCTTGCACCAAACTTAGGATTAAACCCTTCTTTTACAACTCGGTCTTTAAACTTGTCAGTAACTTCTAGACTAATTTCCTGTTCGGTTAAACGACTAGCAACTTCTCGCAACATGATACCTGCGATACTTCTTACTTCCTCAAATGTTAATTGACGGAAAACAATAATGTCGTCAAGACG
>JBARVL010000391.1:0-7061 GCA_049646245.1 Crinalium sp.
GGCGCTTGTTGAATTTCATCATTGACAATGGCTTCTAAATCCCAGTCAGTGATTTCTTTCTTTTTATCTGCCAATTCTTTAAATTTGACAAATGCCTTATTTAGGTCGGTTTCTGATAATTCAAAACCAAGTTCTTGTAGGCGAGTGCGGAAAGCATTACGACCGGAAAGTTTGCCCAACACAATTTGATTGTCTGTTAAGCCAATCAATTGCGCGTCCATGATTTCGTAGGTAAGCTTATTCTTTAAAACGCCGTCTTGGTGAATTCCAGATTCGTGAGAAAAGGCATTAGCGCCAACAATTGCTTTATTCGGTTGTACTAACATCCCAGTTAGGCTAGAAACTAAGCGGGATGTTTTGTAAATTTGACGAGTATCAATATTAGTTAGCGGTTCTTCTGAATCTACAGCACGACCCAAGAACGGATTATAATACTGCCGACGCACATGAAGCGCCATCACTAATTCTTCTAGTGCAGCATTACCAGCACGTTCACCAATACCGTTAATGGTGCATTCCAGTTGTCGTGCGCCATTTTTTACTGCTTCTAGGAAGTTAGCTACAGCTAAACCTAAGTCGTTATGACCGTGAACAGAAATAATAGCTTGGTCGATGTTCGGAACGTTTTCTTTAATGCCACGAATTATTGCACCAAATTCGCTAGGCGTAGTGTAACCGACAGTATCGGGAATATTAATTGTTGTAGCACCAGCAGCGATCGCACGCTCTAAAACTTGATACAAAAATTCGGGATCAGAACGACCCGCATCTTCCGGTGAAAATTCCACATCATCAACTAAAGACTTAGCATAAGCCACCATTTCTGATGCTATTTCTATCACCTCTTGCCGTGTTTTCTTCAGTTTGTATTCTAGATGAATATCTGAAGTAGCAATAAAGGTATGAATTCGATGTTTAGCTGCTGGTTTTAAAGCCTCTGCTGCTGCTTTAATATCCTGGCGCGTTGCCCTTGCTAAACCACAAATTGTTGGTCCTGATTCTACACCAACAACTTGTGCAATTTTTTGTACAGCTTCAAAATCTCCAGAACTGGCGTAGGGGAAACCTGCTTCAATTACATCAACGCCTAATTTCGCAAGCTGACGGGCAATTGTCAGTTTCTCATCTACATTTAGTGTCGCTCCTGGAGACTGTTCTCCATCGCGCAGCGTAGTATCAAAAATAATAATCCGGTCTGGTTGTGCTGGGGTGTTCATAGCGCAATTAGTTGATATGCAAGAACTGACAATGATTTGCGAGTATTGTTGACAACTCACCATCCTTTAGCTGGGATGGCATTTATTTAAATAGATAAGTATAAATCCATATAACTAAGAAATATCTTAGGCAGCTTTTACTGATTATCTAAAAAATTAGAGTAGCTTTAAGCTGCATTTAGTGATGCTCACCTACTTACCTGTTTATTTTAAGATAGCTGAAATTTTTGATTTCCGCATTTCTAGTAGTCAACTTTTTCGATAGATGCGCGAATATCATTTAAATCAATGTAGCGGTCAGTAGCATTTCGCAATTCTCTCGCAATCATTCCTTCTGTTGATACTACTGTAATATGAGTATTTTTAGAACGTAAAAGTTCAATGGCTCTTTCAAAATCACCATCGCCACTAAAAAGTATTACTCTATTATATTGCTCAACTGTATTAAACATATCTACAACAATTTCTATATCTAAATTCGCCTTTTGGGAGTATCTGCCAGAAACATCATCGTAGTATTCCTTAAGTATTTTTGTACGGACTGTGTAACCCAAGCTAATTAAAGCATCCCTGAAGCCGCGCTGATCTTGTGGATCTTTTAATCCGGTATACCAAAAAGCGTTAATTAGATTAACTTCGGGATCTTTTGTAAAGAATTCAAGAACACGCCTGGGGTCAAAAAACCAACCGTTTTTTTGTTGGGCATAGAACATATTGTTACCGTCTACAAAAATAGACAGACGGTTGAAAGAGCAAGACATAAACATTTAAACCTAAGATATTGTTACAAATTAATTGGAATTCCTCATTATAGCAGTTGAAAATCTACATAAAGGTTGATGAATGTTGCTTAAATGAGTATTCCATAGTAGTTATATTAATTCCTCTGTCTGGATTTCTCTCTCCAATGGCTCTCAAGGGTAACAGTCAAACTGTAATCCAACAGAGTTAGAATAGGTGCATCCAGTGAGCAATCAACGATAAGTCTTTTTCAACTCTACTATTTAAATGATGATTTACGCACAAACTAGAGATGATTGTGTGTCGTCACCATATATTTACTGGTAGGACTTAGGCATCTAAAGAAGCAAGCGCGGCGCTTGCACTATATATATATCGCCAATTAGTCTGTTACTTCGTTCCTGTAAGGTAGGAACACCAATCACTCCAACTCCCAGCATACAGCTTTGCTTTCTGAATCCCTGCCATTTCTAAGGACAAGAGATTTACACAGGCTGTTACGCCAGAACCACAATAAACTATAATTTCCTCTGATTGCTGAATATCTTTCCAACGTTGCTGTTGTTCTGAAACAGGCAAGACGTAGCCGATCGAGTCGGAAACATCTTGCCAGGGGTAATTAACCGCGCCAGGAATATGACCAGCAATGGGGTCGATGGGTTCACGTTCTCCTCGGTAGCGATCGCTTTCTCGTGAATCGACTAGCACAACTTTAGATAGATCTTTTCGCGCATTTACTGTGTTAAAGTCTACCATCCGGTCGCCTTGGATATGAGGAACAAACTTTCCTGGTTGAGGCTTTGGTAGTTGATTATTTACACCATATCCAGCTTTTTGCCATCCTGAAAAGCCACCATCAAGCAAAGCCACTTGTTGATGTCCTAGATAGCGTAGTAACCACCATAGACGCGCGGCGAAGGCAAAACGGGAATCATCATAGGCAACTACAAGGGTTTCTTGGGAATTGATTCCCATTGTTGCTAGTTTGTTAGCTAACTCAGCAGGATCGGGCAAAGGATGACGACCTCCATGAAGCTGTACAGTACTAGAGAGGTCAAGATTAAGATCTAGATAGTAAGCACCAGATATGTGGCTGGTTTGGTACTGCTGCCGTCCTACTTTTGGATCTGCAAGTGAAAAACGACAATCAACAATTACTACTTGTGGATCGTGAAGGTGTTCGGCAAGCCATTGGGCAGAAATTACAATAGGTGTGTTTTTATCAGTCATTTTCTTTTAAAATTGTCACTTGTGCCAGACGATCAGAGACAGAACCATTGAAATAATTATTTAGCACTAAAACAACCAGTTTTAACCAATGTAATATTTTTATACGCAAAACAAATTATTCAATAGCAATTAATAAATTTTTAAAAAAGTAGTTTAAATTGGGAGTAGTTAGAAATTCTATAGCAATGAGCTTAAAATTATTAAACAATTAGTTTATTATATTACACCTCGTATTTGTCGTCAAACTTTAGATATTTAAACACAGATGAAACACAGATGGAAACGGATAAACACAGATGGAATAACTGATTTTTCCAAGAAGTTTATTCTAAAGCTTGGTGTTAAAAGGCTTTTCTTGAGAAAATTAAGGTATCAAAAGAAAGTTGTTTTGCTGTATTTATTACTCCTAGCTATAGCGGTAATCATACCAACTAGCTCTTCTGCTCAGACTAATTTGAATAATACTTCAGAATTAAGAGGTGTTTGGCTGACGAATGTAGATAGTGATGTGCTGTTTTCACGCGCTAAACTTACTGTTGCGGTGCAAAAGCTGCAACAACTTAACTTCAATACTATCTATCCTACTGTTTGGAATGATGGATATACTCTTTATCCTAGTAGTGTAGCAGAACGGACATTTGGGCGATCGCTCCATCCCGAACCTGGGCTGCAAAATAGAGATATGCTGAAAGAAATTATTAAGCAGGGGCATCAAAAAGGTTTAAGTGTTATTCCCTGGTTTGAATTTGGCTTTATGGCTCCTGCTGAGTCTCAATTAGCCAAAAGTCACCCAGATTGGTTAACTAACCGCAAAGATGGTACAAAAATTTGGAAGGAAGGTCAAGATGAACGGGTTTGGCTGAACCCTTTTCATCCAGAAGTACAGCAATTTATGCTGGATTTGGTTAGTGAAGTTATTAACAATTACGATGTTGATGGTATTCAATTTGATGACCACTTTGCATTGCCTGTAGCAATGGGTTACGATGCCTACACCGTTGGTATGTATGAGAAAGAACTCCCAGGTTTAACTCCTGATGCGAACCCACAAGAAACTTTTTGGGTACGTTGGCGGGCTGACAAACTGAATAATTTTATGACTAGGTTACACCAAGTAGTAAAAGCTCGAAAACCTAATTGTATTATTTCCATAGCTACTAACCCTTTGCATTTTTCCTTGCCAGCTTATTTACAAGATTGGTTTTCTTGGGAAAGACGTAATCAAGTTGATGAACTTATTTTGCAGGTTTATCGCAACGACTTACCCCGTTTTATTACAGAATTGGAGCGCGAAGAAGTTAAGCTCGCTCAAAGTCATATTCCAGTAAGTATTGGTATTCTTGCTGGTCTTAAAGGTCGTTCTGTGCCTAGTCAGCAGATTGAAACTCAAGTTCAAGTTGTCCGCAATCATAAATTAGCTGGTGTGTCTTTCTTCTTTTATGAAAGTCTTTGGAATTGGTCAAAAGAAACACCAGCGCAGCGAGAATTTGCTTTAAAAGAAATTTTTTCTACTTCATTAGAGCGACCAAGAACAATTAATAATTAACACTGACGGACTTGAATTTAAAACGAGAGTAGAGACCATAAAAATTATTTTGAATGCAAAACCTAGATTTGTTCACGCCACAACAAACAGCAGACGGCTCTTTTACTTTTTTTTCAACTGAATTTGGTCAGGAGTTTCATAGCCGTCATGGAGCAATTCAAGAAGCTCAATTTAAGTTTGTTGAACCTACTCAACTTAGACAAAAAGCTCAACAACCGAGTATCACAATATTAGATGTTTGTTATGGGTTGGGTTACAACACAGCAGCAGCGTTAGCAACAATTTGGGAAGTTAATCCTAGTTGCCGTGTGGAGTGGGTGGGTTTAGAGTTAGATTCAACTGTCCCCAAAGCTGCGATCGCTCATCATCTCCTGAGTAACTGGTCTGATCCTATCCCTCAAATCCTTACTCAACTAGCTAACAATTATCAGCTAGAAACCGAGCAAATACACGCTCAATTGCTGATTGGTGATGCTAGAAAAACACTTCAGCATTGTTTAAACTTAGGTTTTCAAGCAGAGGCGATTTTTCTCGATCCCTTTTCTCCACCTACTTGTCCTGGGCTATGGACAGTGGAATTTATGGGGTTATTAGCTAGTTGCTGCGCTCCCACAGGTATAATTGCCACATATTCATGCTCTGCGGCTGTACGGGCTGCGATGATGGCAGTAGGGTTAAATATTTCTTCTTCTGCTCCTGTAGGTAGGCGATCGCCTGGAACTATTGCTAGTTTTACTGCGACTGAGAAACCAATTTCTCTCCAAGAGCAAGAACATTTACAAACCCGTGCGGCTATTCCTTACCGCGATCCCAAACTTGACGATACCGCAACAGTAATATTACATAGACGTAAAATAGAACAACTGGCAAGTTTGCTAGAACCTACTTCTCACTGGAAAAAACGCTGGTTAGCTAGGTTTCCAGCGTAAGTCGTGAGCCAAAAGTCTGCTCAGTAAAAATTAAGAATTGTAAAATTGAAAAATTTAGCTTTTAAATTCAGTAAAGATCCGTAAAAAACCTGATTTCAATACTAATAGTTATCTATGATACTGAAAGGAAATTCCTGCGGTAGGTCATGCTGAATTTAATAGGTGCTTCTGCGGTTTCTCCAAGTCCAAAAAGGTGTTCTTCCGTGAGCGTATCCGATATTGATAAACCTAAAGTTTTGGTTGTTGACGATCATCCATCAAGTCGGATGACGGCGGTAGCACTATTAACCGTAGAAGGTTATGAAGTATTTGAGGCAGATGGTGGTGAAGCGGCGCTAGAGAAGGTAATTGCAGCCAAACCAGATTTAATTCTTTTGGATGTGATGATGCCAGGGATGGACGGTTATGAAGTGTGTAGGCGATTAAAACAAGATGATCACACACGGCTAATACCAGTTATTTTCATCACAGCGCTCAATGATCGGCGATCGCGCATTATGGGCATTGAGGCTGGCGGAGATGATTTTTTAAGCAAACCTTTCGATCGCCTAGAACTTTCTGCGCGTGTTAAGTCCTTAGTGCATCAAAAACGTCTCAATGAAGACTTAGATCATGCTGAACAAGTACTGTTTTCAGTTGCCCGCATAGCTGAGAGTCGCGATCCTGACACTGGCGATCACTGCCAACGACTCGTAAAGATGGCTCAAACATTTGGTGAATTTATTAACCTTTCGCGCAATGAAATTCGCGATTTAATGTGGGGTGGGTATCTGCATGATATTGGCAAAATTGGTATTCCCGATGCAGTACTGCTAAAGGCGGGAAAACTGACTGCCGAAGAATGGATAATTATGAAGCAGCACGTCATCATCGGTGAGCAGATTTGCCAGCCGATGCGGACACTCAAAGGTGTACTGCCAATTATTCGCTACCACCATGAACGCTGGGACGGTACAGGTTATCCTAATGGTTTAGCTGGTAATGAAATTCCTTATCTAGCCCAAGTGTTTCAAGTTCTTGATATATATGACGCTTTGACCAGTGAACGCCCTTATAAAAAAGCATTTACACCAACAGTAGCCTTAGAAATTATGAGGGAGGAAACAGCTAAAGGTTGGCGGAATCCTGAATTGGTAGAGCAATTTAGTCAATTTATCCTTTCTAGTCAAGTAGCAGAAACACGACTATCATCAATTAACAATGAACAATTAACAATTAATTGAAGTAGGGGCTTTAAATAGGGAAAGTTTTGTTGATTTTCCACAGTTAGGGGCAACATTCTTGAATTGGTAATTGATAATTGATAATTGATAATTGTTAATTGATAATTAAAAATCTCATGGTAGCGGTAGCAATTTTAGCGGCTGGACGCGGGACGCGGATGAAATCTGATCTGCC
>JBARVL010000392.1:0-10101 GCA_049646245.1 Crinalium sp.
AAGCTAACGCGCAAATAAGCTTGTACATTTGGAATTTAGGGAAAAGTTATCAAACTCTATTCCCCTCTCTCCTCCCTCCTCCCTCCTCTCCCCCTCAAACATACAATGCACGAAGCACAACAGCTTAGGATTGCTATATATTTGATCTTCAGTTTTATTGATTGACTATTTTGACTTTATCGGCTGCTTTTTTAGCTTTTTCACGCGCCTGTGCAATATTGCTACCTTTTGCTAAAGCTACACCCATTCTTCTAAAAGGACGTGAATCAGGTTTTCCAAATAACCTTAAATCTACATTTGGTTCTGATAAAGCTTCGGCTACCCCTTCAAAAGCAATCGAATCAGAATTTTCAGTAGCTAAAATTACTGCACTAGCTGACGCGCCCAATTGTTCTATATTGGAAATAGGTAATCCTAATACTGATCTTAAGTGCAATTCAAATTCATTCAAGTTTTGAGAAATTAATGTCACCATCCCTGTATCGTGGGGACGAGGGGAAAGCTCGGAAAAAATTACTTCATTTTTAGTAATAAAAAACTCAACGCCGAATATACCCGCGCCACCTAAAGCATCGGTAACTTTTTTAGCTATAGATTGAGCTTCTAATATTTGCGAGTTGGAAATTTCTGCTGGTTGCCATGATTCTTGATAATCACCTCTTTCTTGACGATGACCAATTGGTGAGCAAAAGATTGTTGAGGCATTCCATTGTTTTATTGTGAGTAAAGTAATTTCTATATCAAAATTAATAAATTCTTCAACTATGATTTTTTGGGTATCACCTCTGGAACCTTCTATAGCATATTTCCAAGCTTTTTCAACTTCACTTGCATCATTAACTAAGGATTGCCCCTTACCAGAAGATGACATTACTGGTTTAACAACGTTGGGGAAACCTATTGCTTGAGAAACCTGAATCATCTCATCTAAGGTTGTGGCGTAGGCATATTTAGCGGTTCTAATACCTAATTCTTGGTGAGCCAGTTCTCGAATGCGATCGCGATTCATTGTATAATCTGTTGCCTTAGCCGTTGGAATCACTGTGATTCCTCTCTGCTCAAATTCCATCAGCTTTTCAGTTCTGATCGCTTCGATCTCTGGAATAATAAAATTAGGTTGATGCTTTTCAACGATTCTTTCTAAGTCATCCGCACTCAACATCGAAATTACTTCACAACAATCTGCAACTTGCATTGCTGGAGCATTTGCATAGCGGTCAACAGCAATTACATAATTGCCTAATCGTTTAGCTGCAATTACAAATTCTTTGCCTAGTTCTCCTGAACCAAGCAGCATTAATTTTTGTGGTAACTTCATATATAATTCGTTGATTTTAGTTTCATTTCAATAATTTTATACGTTGTTGGCTACTGCCTCACAAATCAAAACAAACTGAAGAGTTTTTTATTGATTAGAGGATTTTGTTATTTAAATTTGTAAATTACAAAAGGTTATGGATGAAGGCTCTGCTTTCTTTCTTAGGGTATAAGCTAAGGCTTACTACTCATGCCAAAATTATAGATTATGAATACTGCTGAACGTCTCAAAAATCTTAACCACATCCGCAAACTCAGCCGTTTGATGGATACTGCTATCCGCATTCCTGGGATAGGCTTTCGCATAGGGTTAGATCCTATCATAGGTTTAATCCCAGGCGCGGGGGATTTAGTAAGTACAGGACTTTCTGGTTATATTATATTTTTAGCTGCCCGCTTTGGCTTACCGCGTGAAATTCTAACTAAAATGATTTTGAATGTTGGTCTAGAAACTGTAGTTGGAACAGTGCCTTTAGTTGGAGATTTATTTGATGCTTATTATAAATCTAATATCCGTAATTTAGCACTTTTAGAAGAACATCTCCAATCTGCGGAACCAGAATTGAGAGAAGTTAATTCTGTTAAAGTTTGATAACTATAGTATTTGTAATTTATCTAAAAATCCCGTCGCTTAGATGTGACGGGATTTTTATACAAATGCGAAAAATGAGTGCGACAATTATTTGATGTAGAGACGTACAATTGTAAATCTCTACATATTGCTATTTCTCAATTTTGACGGAGAGAATTTTGTCATCTTTGCGGATAGCATTAACAACATTCATGTCTTCAGTTTTGCCAAAAACTGTATGCACTCCATCTAAATGACTTTGAGGAGAGTGGCAAATAAAAAATTGGCTACCACCTGTATTCTTACCTGCATGAGCCATTGATAAGCTACCTGCAAGATGTTTATTTTTGTTAATTTCACATTTGATTTTGTAGCCAGGTCCACCCGTTCCTGTACCTTGAGGACAGCCACCTTGAATCATAAAGTTAGAGATGACTCGGTGGAAGGTTAAACCGTCGTAGAACCCTTTTTCAGATAGGTCTACAAAGTTTTTGACGGTGTTAGGCGCATCCTGGTCAAATAGTTCCAGGTTAATTGTGCCTTTTTCGGTTTCCATGATAGCGCGAGTCATGATTTCTGCCTTTTTGGAGATGATTAACAGTATTGTAGTTGGCTATATGTAACAGCCGAAATCTACTTAGTATGCAAACAGCAATATCTTAACTTTAGCTAAATTTTGCTGATCAGAGCATTAAATCAAATTTTTAAAAGTTTATGACTCTACTTCAGCTAATTCTATCCAACGCTCTGTTGCTGTATCAATAGCTTTATTTAAATTTTCTAAGCGTTCCGAGAGTTTTTGTACTTCGGTGTAACCGCCTGGAGGGGAATTATAGAGAGTTTTCTCTAGTTCGGCTTTTTCAGCTTCTAACTGAGCAATTTTACCTTCTAATTGCTCAAATTCGCGCTTTTCCCAAGAAGAAAGATTACGTTTTTTGCTGTTGTTTTGTGGTTTTACCTCTGCCTGCTCAATTTGGGGTTGAGTTTCTTTTTGTTTATCCTTAGAATTTGCTAGTTGGGATGCTTCTGCTGCTTCAATTTGTTTGTAGTCTAAGTAGACGGAATAGTTACCAGGATATTGACGTAAATTTCCCCCGTCTTCAAGAGCAAATATTCTGTCTACTGTGCGATCAAGGAAGTAGCGATCGTGAGAAACTGCTATTACACAACCGTTAAAATCTTCTAAGTAGTCTTCCAATACTGCTAAGGTTTGAACGTCTAAATCGTTTGTTGGTTCATCTAAAATAATTACATTGGGGGCGTTCATCAGCATACGCAGTAGAAATAAGCGTCTCTTCTCACCGCCAGATAGTTTAGAAATAGGTGCGTATTGTTGGTTTCCAGGAAACAGGAAAAGCTCTAGCATTTGGGAAGCACTAATCTGAGTTCCATCAGCAATTTTGACGTATTCTCCTATTTCTTTAATGTAGTCAATTACGCGCTGATTTTCGTTTAATGCTGTTAGTAATGCTTCTGAGTGTTGGTCAAAGTAACCTATCTGAATTGTTGTGCCAATTTCTACACTACCTGTATCGGGTTGAATACGTGCAGTGATGATATCCATTAAGGTTGATTTACCTGCACCATTTCCACCAATAATGCCGATGCGATCTTCAGGACTAAATTCGTAGGTAAAATCTTTAATTAAGGTGCGTCCGTTGTACGCTTTAGAGATATTTTTTAACTCAATAACTTTTTTACCAATTCGGCGACCAGGAGTAGATATGTCTACTTTGCCTTGAACTTGTTTAAATTCTTGATCTTGCATAGCATGAACGCGATCGATCCGCGCTTTTTGTTTGGTGCTACGCGCTTTTGGTCCTCTCTTGAGCCATTCTAGTTCACGCCTTAAGACACCTTGATGTTTGCGCTGACTGCTAACAGCAGATTCTTCTGCTAAGGCTTTTTTCTCTAGATAGTAAGAATAGTTACCACTGTAACTGTAGAGGTCGCCTCGATCAATTTCGATGATACGATTGGTGACGCGATCTAGAAAGTAGCGATCGTGCGTAATTAATAATATTGCCCCGCGAAAACGATTCAGGTAGGTTTGTAACCACTCAACTGAAAGCGCATCCAGATGGTTAGTAGGTTCATCCATTAGTAGCACTTCTGGCTCGGATAATAAAGCTGCTGCTAAGGCGATGCGCTTGCGATATCCACCGGATAAATTACCGATGCGGGCGTTGAAGTCTTCAATTCCGAGTTTGGTTAGGATAATTTTTGCTTTGGTTTCTAGTTCCCAAGCGCCTGTAGTGTCCATGCGTTGCATGACGGTAGAAAGGCGAGACATGAGTTGACTAGAATCGTTTTCCTGGGCATGGGCGAGTTGATCTGAGAGTTGTTCGTATTCGCGCACTAAAGTCATTTGTTCGCCACTGTCGGCGAATACTTGTTCTAGAACAGTATGATTGTCATCGAGGTCTGGCTGTTGGGGTAGGTATACTATTCTGGCTCCAGAGTTGACTAATATTTGACCGTCGTCAATCGGTTCTAAACCTGCAATCATTTTTAACAGGGTTGATTTGCCGGAACCGTTGGTGCCAATTAGTCCGACTTTATCTGTGGGATCTAGGCTGAAACTGGCATCTTTGAGGATTTCTTTGATACCAAAATCTTTTTTAACTGATTGCAGGGTGAAAATACTCATGCAGGAAAATTATTAGGGTGCGATCGCGTAGCGACGACAACAGGAGTATCGTCACTGTAAACTTGTGAATTATAAGTTAACTGCTCAAACATTCAGGGATATTTTCATCGCACTGTTGGCAGCCACCTTAATATATTTTAAAACTTAAGCTTTCAGAGCGCGATCGCACAACCAAACCCCTATACACCCGCCCCCCATCTTTGCTAGTTGACCCTTTTGATGTAAAAAAGCTAGGGTAGTGTTCAGAATAGGTAGTGAAATCAACCCTCCCTTAGACGTATTTTCATAAAAAACAGTTTATGCAGCCACCGATTGCCACAGAAACAATTCTGCAAAACCGCTACCGCTTGCTGAGTATTTTGGGGCAGGGGGGGTTTGGTCGCACTTATCTAGCAGAGGATCAAGGGCGTTTTAATGAGCCTTGTGCCTTGAAAGAATTGATTCCCCCCCATGATTCAGATTATGCCTTAGAAAAATCAAGGGAACTGTTTCAGCGCGAAGCCGCAACTCTCTATCAAATTCAACATCCCCAAATACCGCAATTTAGGGCGACGTTTGAAGAAAATGAGCGTTTGTTTCTAGTTCAAGATTATGTAGCAGGAAAAACTTATCGCACGCTGTTAGATGAGCGTAAGGCTGTTGGGAGGACTTTTTCAGAAGCAGAAGTTTGGCAATTTATATTGCAACTGCTGCCTGTGTTAGTGCATATTCACGTCAAGGGGATTATTCACAGAGATATCTCGCCAGATAATATTATTTGGCGTGAAAGTGATAACTTACCTGTGTTAATTGACTTTGGGGTAGTTAAGGAACTTGCAACTAAGTTTCACTTATCGCCAACAGCAACGCCTGTCACTACAGTAGGTAAACCAGGTTACGCGCCTAGTGAGCAAATCCAAACAGGTAGATCATACCCGAATAGTGATTTGTACTCCTTAGCAGTAACTTGTATCGTGCTGCTGACAGGGAAGGAACCGCAGGAATTATTTGATGATATTCAGCTTAGTTGGCAATGGCAAAAGTGGGTAAATGTAAATGATGGATTTGCCCAAGTATTGAATCGGATGTTAGGTTATCGACCAGGCGATCGCTTTCAATCTGCTGGAGAAGTAATCCAAGCACTGAAATTATTAACTAATCCTAATCCCAATCCTCAACCCCCTATTGCTAACCAACAACCGCCAACCCGTAGCCCCCAACCCCCAGATAATCAAGTTTCGCAAATGCGAACGATCGCTGTCGGAAGACCTCCAGAACCCATTACTTCCAACTACAGGCGTTCTAGTAGACGCGAACCAGTAATATCTGAACCGAGAAGTTCTTTTTGGGATGATCCTTGGGCAATTATTCCAGTTGGTATATGTTTGGCGATTTTAGCAGGATTTGGATCTTGGGCGCTGGTTAGTACTATCCTGCATAGTCGTTCCTCATCTCCAGTGGATACACCAGCAACAGTTTTTCCTACTGAAACATCTACACCCTCAGAAACTCCCACACCAACACCTAGCCCTAGTAACTACAGTCAAAAGCTAAATATCTCTACGGGTGAAACAATTTCTAAAGAGGGAACTCTCAAAGAAAATGACACGGTTAATTACATAATTAGGGCAGAACAAGGGCAACAGTTAGAAGCATCCCTAAGCGATGAAGGCGTATTGATGACTATATTGGGACCCGATCAAAACCCTGTTGATAACAGCGCCAAGCGGGTAAGAGGATGGAAAGGCACACTTCCTTATTCTGGTGACTATCAAATTCAACTTAAACCTATTAAAGGATTGGATAATAGCGAATATCAGTTAAATATTAGTTTGTCTGAAGCCTTGGCTCCTAGCCCAACACCGATACCCACAGCGACATCAATACCTGTTCCCACTCCTAGCGAAAGTCCTAGTTCTGTAGGTAGTGATGTTGGTGCTGAACCAATCATTTTCCCAGCAGGTCAAAATACAACTAGAATTTCAGGTCTTATAACCAGTCCGCAGCAAAGTAAGCTTTATCTAGTCAATGCTCAAGAAGGTCAAACAATGAGCGTAAATCTGAGACAGAGTAATGCTACTTTGGAAATTCGCGATCCTAATAATCAACCGCTAGATAATGCTTCTGGGGTTGTCGCCTGGAATGGTGAACTGCCTAGTGATGGTCAGTATCAAATTGAAGTGATTGCTTCTGATCCAACTACCTTTAATCTAGATGTAAGTATTGGTAATCAGTAATCAGCTAAGACCTATTTAGGTTTTAAATCACTAGCGAGTTATTACATTTATGTTTATCTGTGTCCATCTGTGGATATCTGTGGTTAATTCTAGCCAAAGGCACAAAGCCTGAAACAATTGTAGGGGTAAAACTTATACAGACATCATAAAATAGAAAAGCTGACTGCTAACTGCTCAAATTTAGCTACTTAATCATATATAAAACCTTGAATACATTATTAATTACTGCTACTGATACAGAAATTGGCAAGACAGTTCTGACAACTGCAATGGTCGCTTATTGGCAGAAGTATTGCCCAGGCAGAAGTTTGGGGGTAATGAAACCAATTCAAGCAGGTACAGGCGATCGCGAATTGTACACGCAGTTGTTTTCTATAGATCAATCTCTTGAAGAAATTAATCCTCTCTACTTTTCTGCACCTTTAGCGCCTCCGTTAGCAGCAGAAAAAGAAGGGAAAATAGTAGATTTAGCAAGTGTTTGGCAAGCGTTTGATCGGTTACGCCAAAAGCGCGATTTTGTGCTGGTAGAAGCATTAGGGGGACTAGGTTCGCCTGTCACCCATGAATTAACTGTTGCTGATTTAGCTTCTGATTGGCGGTTGCCAACTGTGTTAGTAGTACCTGTTAGACTAGGTGCGATCGCACAAGCTGTAGCTAATGTTGCCTTGGCGCGTCAGTCAAACATCAATCTTAAAGGTATTGTTCTTAACTGTAACCAACCACGTTCAGATGAAGAAATTGCTAATTGGACACCTGCGGATTTAATTGAATCTCTTACAAACATCCCCGTTTTAGGCTGTTTACCTTATTTAACTAATCCTACTGATTTAAATCAATTAGCACTCGTTGCATCAAATTTAGATTTAGAGAAATTACTACCTATTTAAGCATCTGATATTTTCAACTAAATTAATTTAGACATAGTAACCAAAATGGCTTCTACTTCTTTAAGTCCTCTGCCTGTTGATATCTCTAAAATTAGACCAGCAATCCAAGCATTGCAATCACAAATTATCGAGTGGCGTAGATATTTACATCAACGTCCTGAACTTAGTTTTAGAGAAGAACTAACGGCTAAATTTATTACCCAAAAGTTGCAAGAATGGGGTATTGAACATCAAACTGAGATTGCTAAAACTGGAATTGTTGCCATTATCAAAGGCACAAAACCAACTTCATCAACCCAAAATTCCAAAGTATTGGCAATTCGGGCAGATATGGATGCCTTGCCAATTCAAGAAGAAAATGATGTACCTTATAAATCGCTGCATGATGGATTAATGCACGCTTGCGGTCACGATGGGCATACTGCGATCGCACTAGCAACAGCATATTACCTATCCCAGCATCAAAATGACTTTGCGGGTACTGTCAAAATTATCTTCCAACCAGCCGAAGAAGGTCCAGGCGGTGCAAAACCGATGATTGAAGCTGGTGTTTTGCAAAATCCAGATGTTGATGCCATTATTGGATTGCATTTGTGGAACAATTTACCACTAGGTACAGTTGGTGTACGCAGTGGGGCATTAATGGCAGCAGTTGAACTATTTAACTGCACAATCTTAGGTAAAGGTGGGCATGGCGCAATGCCTCATCAAACCGTTGATTCAATTGTAGTTGCTGCTCAAATTGTTAATGCTTTACAAACAATTGTGGCACGTAATATTGATCCAATTGAATCTGCTGTTGTAACTGTCGGTGAACTCCATGCCGGAACAGCACATAACGTAATTGCAGATACCGCACGAATGAGTGGCACTGTGCGATATTTTAATCCATCCTTAGATGGATATTTCAAAAAAAGAATTGAACAAATAATTGCCGGAATTTGTCAGAGTTACGGCGCAAACTACGAGTTAAATTACTACAGTTTATATCCACCTGTAATTAATGATGCTCAGATGGCAGATTTAGTGCGTTCCGTAGCAGTAGATGTTGTAGAAACTCCGGTGGGAATAGTACCGGAATGTCAGACTATGGGCGGTGAGGATATGTCATTCTTTCTGCAAGCGGTTCCTGGGTGCTATTTCTTTTTAGGTTCTGCAAATACAGAGAAAAATTTAGCTTATCCTCACCATCATCCCCGATTTAATTTTGATGAAACAGCACTTTTGATGGGGGTAGAAATTTTTGCTCGTTGTGTGGAAAAGTTTTGTTTCTAAGGGCTGACGCAGAGATCCCCCTAAATCCCCCTTAAAAAGGGGGACTTTGAATGTCCCCCCCCTTTTTAAGGGGGGCTAGATCTGATCTAGGTCTTTTTAGATGAAAATGTGAAAAATATAGCCCGCGCAGGCGGGCTTTGTTAGTATAGCTGCACCTTTCAAGGTGTCAGCGTTATGTAAATTCAAAAATTGAGGGCGATCGCGAAGCGACGACCCAGGAGTATCGCATCCCTCACAACATTAGTTACGGGAAGCCTGTACAAAACCCAGTGTTAAGCTGTCTTTCGCAAGGAAATGAGCTAAATGATAAGCTCTTTCCTCAGTTTTCAACAGAATTTGTTCATATAAATAGCGAGTACCGCGATCGCCTAAACTTTCAGCTTGTCCTGCTTGACGGCGAATCAACCCAATTAACGCTTGTTCGGCTACTAAATCGTGTTCCACCATTGCACGACAGCCATAAACACCATCCTCTTCTGGCGTAAAGCAGCACATTTCGGCTAATTTACTAAAACTTGCTACTGGTACACCACCCAAACCATTCAAGCGTTCACCAATTTCATGCACATGACCTTGAACATCTTCGTAGCTGGTTTCAAAAAATTCATGTAATTGGTAAAACTCAGCACCTTCAACCACAAAATGGTGCTTTTGATATTGCAGGTATAAAGCCTGAAAACTCGCTAAAGCAATGTTTAAGCCCTCACAGACGGGTGCTGTAACACTTTTGTCTAACAACACCGGATTGTCATAAACCTCACCAAACGACTGTAATACGGTTTGTGTTTCAGACATAGTTTCTCCTCTCTCTTCGGCAGTTAGCTTGTCAAGTTGATCAAGCTAACACAATTCTAGGTGTTCCAAGCAGTAATGAGCCTGATCGAGCAATATATTCAGACTTTTTTAACAATTTTGACCAAAATCGGTACTTGTACTGAGTGAGAATATTTAGCACTGAATATCATTAATAGATAGAGGCTATAGCTACGGACACTCCACTATCTAGACGCTATAGTATGGAAACTTACACAGGCGGAAATATAACCGCTCAGAGGTAACTGCTAACTACTATATATTCCTGATAGGTTGAGAAATTACCCAAAAAAGTATTACACTAATTGCAAATAAGTCGCATTTGTGGGAGAAAATGAATCCATCAAATTTACAATCAGAAGCAGGAGAGGT
>JBARVL010000393.1:0-4300 GCA_049646245.1 Crinalium sp.
TGGATCACTTTTTGACGCAGGTCATAACTATATGGTTTGGGCATAGGTTTCGCTCCGGCGCAGCCGGAGCTTTCATCAAGGTCTACTTTCAGTTTATGCTTCAACCGCCTTGGCGGTTGCTATACCACGAATGCCTTAAGTGTGAACTATGGCGTTTCCGGTACAGCTACCTTAAATACAGACTACACGCAACTTGGTGCAGCGAGTTTTACAGCCACCGCCGGAACAATTAATTTTGCTTCTGGTGCAACTACAGCCACTTTAACTAGTGACCCGACAGTAGACACGACCATTGAAACTAATGAAACTGTTGCTTTAACGTTAGCTGCTGGCACAGGTTACAACATTGGTACAACAACTGCTGTCACTGGCACTATTAGTGATGATGATACTCCATCAATTACCCTAGCGGTTGCACCGAGTAGCGTTAATGAAGATGGCACAGCTAATTTAGTTTATACCTTCACTCGCGCTGGAAATACCACGAATGCCTTCAGTGTTAACTATGGTGTGGCAGGTACAGCTACCTTAAATACAGACTACACGCAACTTGGTGCAGCGAGTTTTACAGCCACAGCAGGAACAATTAATTTTGCTGCTGGTGCAACTACAGCCACTTTAACTATTGACCCGACAGTAGATAGCATTATTGAAACTAATGAAACTGTCGCTTTAACTTTAGCTTCTGGCACAGGTTACAACATTGGTACGACTACCGCCGTTACTGGCACTATTACTGATGATGAAACTCCCATAATTACCATTGCAGCCACAGATGCGACTGCTGCTGAAACTGCCACAGGTGTAACTGCTAACCCTGGAGTCTTTACATTCACCAGAACAGGTAGCACCACTAACGCTTTAACCGCTAACTATACTATCGCTGGCACAGCGACTAACGGCACAGACTATACAACTTTACCGACCACTGTTACTTTTGCCGCAGGTAGTAGCACCGCCACTGTCACAGTTACCCCGACTGAGGACAATATTTATGAAGGCACAGAAACTACAATTCTTAACTTAGCTACAGGTACAGGATACACCATCGGAACAACTGCTACTGCCACAGTTAATATTGCGGATAATGACCTTCAACCTACTATTAACCTAAGCCCTAGCCAAACAATTGTCGAAGGCAACACTAGCCCTCAAAACGCTACCTATACTGTTAGTCTCTCCAACCCCAGCACCCAAACTATTACAGTTAACTATGCCACTGCTAACGGTACAGCCCTAACAGGTTCAGATTATACCAGCACTACTGGAACACTCACCTTTAATCCTGGTGTCACCAGTCAAGCTATCAATATTCCCATTGTGAATGATTCAGTTAATGAAGCCAATGAAACCTTTACCTTAGCGATAAGTACCCCAACTAATGCCAACTTAGGTACTACCAATACTGTAACTACAACCATCACCGATACCCTGACTGCCTCAGTTACTACCACCCTACCAGCCAATGTGGAAAACCTGACTTTAATCGGCACATCTGCTATCAACGGCACAGGTAATGCAGGTAATAACATTATCACGGGTAACAGTGCTAATAATACGCTTGCAGGTGCGGATGGAAATGACACCTATTCTTTTGTTGCTAATACTGCTAGTGGCACTGACACAATTACGGAAACTACCACAGGTGGTACTGATACGATTGACTTTAGCGGTACTACTGTAGCTACTAACGTAAATCTGGGAGTTAGTACATCGCAAACAGTTAATAACTTGCTCAAAGTTATCCTTTCTGCAAACAATGTAATTGAAAACGCTACAGGTGGCACAGGAAACGATCGCCTTACTGGTAATACGTTGAATAATACTTTAGATGGCAGCAGTGGAAACGATCAACTGCAAGGGTTAGCCGGAAATGATTATCTCGTGGGAGGAGCAGGTATTGATACTCTAACAGGCGGAAGCGGTGATGACTTGCTCTGGGGAGGATTGAATGATGATATTCTCACAGGTGGTTTAGGTCTTGATAAATATCAGTTCAAAGATACTGGGGCGTTTAGCACTACTTTAGGCGTTGATTATATTAACGATTTTGAAGTAGGACAAGACAAAATTGTGCTAAGTAAAACTACTTTTAATGCTGTTACTAATACGGTGGGACAAGCTTTAACAGACTTTGCAGTTGTTACTGATGATGAGTTTGTAGATGCTTCTATTGCGCGTATTGTTTATAGTCAAAGCACTGGTAGTTTGTTCTATAACCAAAATGGTAATGTTCTCGGTGCAACATCAGTGTTTGAGGTTGCCCGTTTAGGTAGTCCTGATATCATTCTGGCTGGTAGCGATTTTAGTTTGATTGCCTAATTTGTCTCGTCTCTCGTTCCCAGGCGCTTTGCCTGGGAATGTGGGAAGGAGGCTCTGCCTCGGTTTTCCAGTGAGGCGGAGCCTCTGGGGTGGGTGTTACTAGGCTGGAGCCTAGTAACAAGTTAATTCAATCGTTGCACTTTTTGTGTTTCTTCTAAAGTTTTACCTACCCCTGATTCCGCAATTTGCTTAACATAATTGATTTTTATTTCTTCTAGCATATCTACTAATAAAGATTGAATTTCTTGAGTATTTTGTTGTTTTTGTAATTCCAACTCTAAAGATTTAATAAAATTCTTACTTAAACGAGCATTTAGCTCGGCTCCAACTGGATCTTCTATAGCATTAACTAAAGTACTGTAAGCTGTTTGAGATAAGTTTGCTACCAAATTATCTGTGATTTGGGTAGGTAACTGATTTAACCCAGGCACATTTTTGAGTTGTTTATAAACGGGGATTTGATTTAGGGCATTTTCAATAGTATGCTGTAGTAATGCTTCGAGATCTGGTTGGATTTTGGGTATTACTTGATATACACTAAGATTTACTAAGCGAGATGCGATCGCACCTACTTCATTGACTTTATTTACCTCTACATAAGCGCGGCGACTTTCTGGATGAAATAACCACTGCGCGACATCACCACGTTTGATAGACTCTTGCATCTGATTAATTATCTGTACACCAACAACTTCTGTCATTTCTTCAGCAAAATTAGCCACGAAATCACGATTAATTTGCGCTCTTAAAGGTTCTAAATTAAGTAACTCAGATTGATATAAACGAACTGTTACTGGAATAACTCGTAACCACCGCCAAAAGGGTAAAAGCAATAACACATCATACCAGCGTCGCAGCATCGCTTCTAACCAGTTTAAATGAGGGTTACGGCGACCAATATAAAATGTTCTGGCTAAAAACTCCAAGCCAAATAAAATCACAAAAGGTAAATCAATTTGCCAAAATTTATCAACAAATTTACCATTGATATCAATCCCTCGATAGTAGTTATAATTCATCAATGGGCGTATTTTACTGTTGAAAAAGCCGATTTCTTGTTGCCAACCTGCGGTGGTAAGATGCTCTTGACTCCAAAATTTTGCAAATGCTTGATGGGCAGAACGAATGCCGACGCGATCGCGAATTTCATTTTTTATTTTTTCTAATAACCCACTTTTATTTGCTCCAGCAAAGGGATTATCTTCAATTATTTCGTTGCTCAGAAAACGCAATTGTTCTAGCAATTGTTCTACCTCATTTGAGGCTAAACCAGTCTGCATAACCTGTTCTTCTAGTTGGTTTACCTGCTCTAGATAGCGTACTGTTTCTCGATGAGGTTCTATTCCTTGTATTGGGTCATATAATTGAGTTAGACTAGGAATTTCATTGATATAAATATCACGCCAATGTATATAGCTGATGTTAAATAATACTAAGCAAAAATTGATCGCAGCAATCAAAGCTATGATTTTTTCCAACCAGTTATTACGTCTAATTGGTTTGGCTTTTACAATTATTGGTGAAGTCATAAATCGCAGAATAAGTAATTTATAATAATTATAATTTTGTGGAAAAATTGTCATCTATACTAAGAAGGATCTATCTTTAGGTAGATCAACAGCAACTTAGTTGACTAAGTTATCATTTTAATCAGATAATAGTAAGATTAATGACCCATAACCAATGATAGATGACAGATAGCAGGAAAAGATAAGGACTTCTGGCTGTGTGTAGTCTATCTAGTTCGGGCAAAGTAGCTTTTCATAATTCTGAGTTTGCTTTCATACTATGGTAATTTAAAATCCGAAGATATGGAGTTATGGCGAAAAATTAAGGATAAGTTAGAAAGTCCGAGTTTAAAAGTTAAAGAATGATGGTGCATCATCTTCAGTGACCAGTGACCAGTTTTTTTGTAGAGACGCACATAATACAATTTGATTAAGTTACCATTCTTGTAAAGCGATCGCAATTCCTTGTT
>JBARVL010000394.1:0-6958 GCA_049646245.1 Crinalium sp.
GGTGGAGGTGAAATCAGAGTCACCCCTGGCTTAGAACGGCGCAGCATCGCAATATAAGGACTAACCTTCTTCCCAGGTAACTGACCACCTTCTCCAGGTTTCGCACCTTGAGCCATTTTAATTTCAATTTGTTTGGCACTCATCAAGTATTCTGGCGTGACACCAAAACGACCAGATGCTACTTGCTTAATTGCGCTAGAAGCAGTATCGCCATTTCGCAGCCCTTTTAAGTGAGGTAAAGTTGCAGAATTACCATTCTCATCAACATCATCCAACACTTTAAAGCGAACAGGATCTTCCCCACCTTCCCCAGAATTAGATCTACCACCAATTCGGTTCATCGCGATCGCTAATACCTCATGCGCCTCTCGTGATAGCGCACCGAGAGACATTCCACCAGTACAGAACCGCTTGACAATATCCGCAACCGATTCTACTTCCTCAAGGGGTACAGCAGTGCGATCGCTCTTAAAATCCAACAAATCGCGCAGCGCCGTAACTGGACGACCTGCCAAATGTTGCTTATAAACCTCATAGTGGTTGTATTCCGACTTCGCCACCGCCTTATGCAGTGCTTTCGCCAATTCAGGGCTATTCATGTGATACTCGCCACCAGGACGGTACTGCACAAAGCCCAAGTTTTCCAACTTCTTAATATTGATTTCAGGGAAAGCACGCTGATGAACTGAAATCACCTCAGTAGCTAAATCTTCTAAACTTAAGCCACCCAAGCGCGAAGCCGTACCTTTAAAACCAAGGCCCAGCAAATCCCCACCAATACCAATCGCCTCAAAAATTTGCGCCGCTTGGTAAGAAGATAATAGAGAAATTCCCATCTTCGAGAGGATTTTTAACAAACCTTCCTCTACAGCCTTACGGTAATTAGCCTGAGCATTTTCTACCGTCAAAGCAGGAATCTTACCTCGTTCCATCATCGCCTGAGTCTTAGAATCAGACCACCAATGGCGCACACTTTCCAGTGCTAAATAAGGACAAACCGCAGACGCACCATAGCCAATTAAACAAGCAAAGTGGTGAGTACTCCAGCATTGAGCCGTATCTACAATTAAAGAAGCCTTGCAGCGTAATCCTTGCTTAATTAAGTGGTGGTGAACAGCACCGACTGCGAGTAATGGCGGAATATAGCTTAATTCAGCATTTACTGTATTATTAGTGCGTTTGCCTTGCACGTCCGTAGGACGCTCGCTTAAAATCAAAACTTTCTTACCAGCACCTACCGCCTCAACCGCTTCCTGACACAAACGACTTACCGCCGCTTCTAATCCCTTCGGTCCTTGCGCGATTTCAAACAACGTAGACAAATACGCCGTCTCAAAACCCAACTCCTGAATCTTGGCTAACTCCCCATCATTCAGAACAGGCGTTTCCAACTTCAGCAACCGCGCATACTCCGGATGAGCTTCCAGCAAATTACCACGTTCACCCAACTCCATACTCAAAGACATCACCAACTTTTCCCGCAACGGGTCAATCGGTGGATTAGTCACCTGAGCAAAACGTTGTTTGAAATAGTCATATAAAATATGGGGTTTTTCCGACAACACCGCCAAAGGAATATCATCACCCATACAGAAAGTTGGTTCCTTGCCTTGAACCGCCATTTCCTGAATAATCATATCCACATCTTCCGACGTATAGCCAAAAGCACTTTGTTGGCGCAGTAAACTTACCGTATCCAAATGTTTAGCATCAGGAAAAAGTTGATTTTCTAGATTTTGGCGATACTCTTGCAGCCACGCCCCATAAGGATTTCCCTTAGCTACACGCTGCTTAATTTCCCAATTCTTCAAAACTTCATGGCTTTCCAAGTCCACAGCAATCATTTGCCCTGGTCCCAACCTGCCCTTTTCCAAAATCTCAGATTCTGGTAAGTCCACCACACCAGCTTCCGAACCCACCACCACATAGCCATCTTTCGTAATGCAATAACGCGCAGGACGCAAACCATTACGGTCAAGAGTCGCCCCTACCTTCTTCCCATCACTAAACACCAGTAAAGCAGGACCATCCCAAGCCTCTTGAATACCGCTATAGTATTCATAAAAATCCACAATTTCGGGATGATTAGCTAAATCCGGCTGATTCTTATAAGCTTCTGGAACCATAATCATAATTGATTCCAGTGGACTACGCCCAGAGCGCACCAGTAACTCAAAAACATTATCTAGCGTCGCTGAATCACTATTATCAGGATTCAAAATTGGCTTCAATTGATTTAACCGACCATCCCAAGAAGGATGATCTAAATCTGCCTCCCGTGCCATCATCCAGTTAATATTGCCCAACAGTGTATTAATCTCACCGTTATGTCCCAACAAACGCATCGGTTGAGCTAACGGCCACTTCGGCAGCGTATTTGTACTAAAGCGACGGTGATATATCCCAAATGCACTCTGATAAGCGGGATTTTTTAAATCTGTATAAAAATCTCCCAGCACTACAGAACGCACCATGCCCTTATAAATAATAGTGCGATTAGAAAACGAGCAAATATAGAAATCGTCAGACCGCTTGAAAGTAAGATTCTTTTCCGCCTCTAACGCCTTGCTAATGCGACGGCGCACCGCATACAAATGTCGCTCTAATTCCTCCCCTCTTTTATCAGGAGAAACCACCAATAGTTGTTCAATTTTCGGCTGATTTTCTAGTGCTTGGACACCTAATATTTCTGGCTTTACTGGTACTTCGCGCCAACCAAGCAACTGTAAATTTTCAGCCTCCAGAACTTCCTCAACAATGCGCCGAGTAGTGCTTTGATTAGTAGCATCTGGCGGTAAAAACACCATCCCCACCCCGATTTGCTCGGTTGCAGGCATTGTCAAATTGTTCTGCTCAAACCATTGACTCAACAATTCCCAAGGAATAGCCGTCATCAACCCCGCGCCATCCCCAGAATCTTGGTCAGCACTACAACCGCCTCGGTGTTCCATACACGACAAAGCCGACAACGCCTGTTCAATCAGCTTATGTGTAGCCACACCCGCACAGGAAGCAATAAAGCCAACACCGCAAGCATCCCTTTCCTCCACCAGCCATCGTTGACCCCCATAAGGTGCTTCAACCTGATGTAATAAATTCTGTTCCGTATTATTGTTCAGACTCCCGTTATTCATTGACTTATCCATGTGATTTGGTAAAAATTTACTGGTTGTAAGGTTGTTTACACTGCGGCGGCTTGACAATTAGCTTCCACAAGCTGCATAGGCATTAACCATTCTGTATATTAACTATTACAAAATGTCCTATCCCACTGTTAATCCATGACCCACAAATTTAGGCAAATGGAAATCTTTCTCAAAAAACTTACTTTCTTCCCACGCCCAAGATTACCGAGCATATTCTTCTTCCTTAGCGTCCTTCGCGTCTTGGCGGTTTTAAAATAGGTATTCCTAAGTCCCAATACCTTAACGATAAAATTTTTTATTGAGACAAAAACCAGCCCTAGCAACCACTAATCTCGGTGACAAGAGCCATAACTAAAGATGGTGCATTAAAGATAATCTTAAAATCCCAAGTCAGACCTTGATATTCTGTCAGAGTAACAGAATAGCAATATTATAAGAAAGATTTAAATCTGGCAATCCCTAAATTCTTACTTTCACCTCTGGAACTTGGACTTAAAAAAGCTGTCTTAGGTCTGTAACATCTGATACAGATATCAACCCTAAAACCCAGAAAATCATCTTGCCAATATCGCTACTTATTACCATTATAGACGAGCAAAGTCAAGGCAATTACTAGATTTTAGTTACTCTTACTTTAATTATCAAGGTAGAAATGACAAATTGACGCAAATAAAGTCATCATTTTTTGATATTTCGGTACTTAGAGCCTATCCGAAAAGTCGTTTTAAGAGAATTTAACCGCAGATAAACGCAGATAAACGCAGATGTTATGATGCGATTATTTATTTTTCGGATAGGCTCTAAGTTGGATAATTGAGTTATTTCTACAGACTACGACATCAATAAAAATTTCTAGTAGATGATGGTAAAAATGATTTTTAAGACAAAAACGAGTTGTGGTCAAGTGGGAATTAAATCATTAAACTGCTTAAAAAGGCTCTCTCTCAATTACTTCAGTTTAACATTGCTTTTCTTAGTAAGCGCACAAGTTGGTCAAACACAACAAGTATCCGAAAATATTTCTTCAAATGTTGCTTTATCGTCCTCACTTAGTAGCAATTCACCAACATCAAATCCTCAACAGCTTGCCGCAAAATTACCGCAGTTACTAAAACAAGGAACTCAAATTTCCTTGAACGGTAGAACTTTCCCCATCGCTTGGAGTCAATGGAAGAGTGGTAAATCAACTCGAACAGGTATCAGCGATACAGGTTTGATGCAAGCAATGGGGGTGGAATTGTTAAATACAAATAATTCTAATAAACAGCCTGTACTGTGGTTTTCTAAATCACAAAAGCCCTTATCACTAGATTCTAAATTAGTGGATGGTTATCGCTATCTAGATATAACCAATTTTAGCAAAACTGCTGATTGGAAACTGGAAATTGAGAACAATATTCTCAAAATTTCATCCCCGTCTGCCAGGATCAAAAATATTCAACAGTCAAACCCAGTATTGCAGACGAAAGAGGCGATCGCAATATCTCCACAACGTATTATTGTTGAATTAGATAAACCTACTCCTTGGCAAGTTAGCCAAAATCGTAACGAAGGGATAATTACGGTTGAAGGAATAGCTGAACCCGAACTAATACAGCGTTTTAGTCCTCCTGTTGTAACCCCTCCAACTCAAAACCCAGTTTTACCAGATGAAGGCTCAGGAAATAATTTAAACTTAAATCCTGTACCGATTTTACCTCTGCCCCCGACATCTATCCCTGTACCACCGCCTCAACCACAAGAAAGCTCCCAACTTAAACTTGAAAGCTCTCCAAACAAAACTACAATCAAAGTCAATGTTCCTACTGGTTGGCGTTTACGCTCCTCAACTATATCTAACCCCAATCGTTTAGTCATAGATATTGCACCAGATGCACTTGTAGAGCGAAATATTCTTTGGTCACAAGGAGTACGTTGGCAACAAAAGTTAATAAATCTTGGAGCAGACCGTTTTCCGATAGTATGGCTAGAAGTTGACCCAAAACAACGCGGGTTAACCCTCAAACCAATTTGGAGTAATCCGACAAGCTTAGTCGGCATTGCTCCCTTAGTAAACATCGCGCCATCATCGCAAGCATCAGCAGCAGTTAATGCTGGCTTTTTTAATCGCAAGCAATTAGTACCTTTAGGGGCGCTGCGTTTAGATAAGCGATGGGTATCTAGTCCAATTTTAAATCGGGGTGCGATCGCCTGGAACAACAATGGCAATATTAAAATAGGTCGCCTCAGCCTTGATGAAACCATAACTACATCCACAGGCGAAAAGCTACCACTACTTAGCCTCAACAGTGGCTACGTCCAAGCTGGAATTGCACGTTACACTCCTGCATGGGGAACTACTTACACCCCCCTAACAGATAATGAAATGCTTGTAGTTGTCCAAAACAACCAAGTCATTAACTTAGTTATGGGAGGAAAATTTGGTCAAACTCCTTTTCCCATACCATCGGATGGATACTTACTGACAATCAGAGCAAAACCAGAATTAGCTAACGTATTTACAGTCGGTAAGCTTCTCAGTATCAACAGTACTACTAACCCAGGTGAATTTAATCAATATTCTAATGTAGTAGGTGCAGGTCCAGTATTAATTCAAAATCGCCAAATTGTGCTAGATGCTAAAGCCGAAAAATTCAGCGATGCCTTTATAGCTGAAGCAGCAATTCGGACTGCGATCGCCACTACATCATCTGGTAAAATCATCATAGCAGCAGTTCATAATCGTGCAGGCGGTGCTGGTCCAACCCTGGCAGAATTTGCCCAACTGATGCAACAAATGGGAGTTGTAGATGCCCTCAACCTCGACGGTGGTAGCTCTACCAGCCTTTATCTAGGGGGACAACTAATTAATCGCTCTCCTGCTACCGCAGCCCGTGTTCACAACGGCATTGGCATCTTCTTGAATACTCCCTAATACACGATATTCTGCAAAATCATTAGTAAAGAATCTTATAAGTAGCTCCTCTTTAAAAAAGATAAAATGCCAATCTCCCCCTCCCCTTATTAAGGGGAGGGGTTGGGGGGTGGGGTATTGCGTTTAACTCGCGTTGACCTACTTATCAACCCCAACCCTAATTTCAAGTTTTGCAAACATAGCTAACACCTACCACAGATAATTTGCTATGTTTGGCTAAGGTTATTATTTCTCATAAATTTTCATAGGGCGATAGTAACCTTTAGTTAATAACATTTACACCCTAAATTATTTAATTGTTATTGAATAATAATGACTCAAACACAAGAAATGGCTCAATTTACTGAAAAATTATTACCTACATCAATTCCGAGTAACGTAATTGCTGCTACAGAACTAAGACCTTGGGGTTCTTTCACCATTTTAGAAGAAGGAAATGGGTATAAAATTAAGCGAATTGAAGTCAAGCCGGGACATCGCCTCAGTTTGCAAATGCACTACCACAGGAGTGAACATTGGATTGTAGTTTGTGGAACAGCTAAAGTTACTTGTGGCGATCAAGAATTGGTTCTTACTAATAATCAGTCTACTTACGTTCCTCAATGCACAACTCATCGTCTAGAAAATCCAGGCGTAATTCCTTTAGTTTTGATTGAAGTGCAAAATGGGGAATATTTGGGAGAAGATGATATTGTACGCTTTCAAGATGATTACTCCCGTAACAATTAACAATTAACAATTACTGTTGTAACTATAAAAGCCTTGGCGCAGCCTACCGTAGGTAATCGCGCTCAGTAGTATAAGTTGAGAGTTAAAATTGAGATAGCTGATGATTAATTTGAGTAAAGCTGCCATTAGTGAAATTCAAAGAATGCGATCGCACCAAAAAAAATCCGAT
>JBARVL010000395.1:0-16615 GCA_049646245.1 Crinalium sp.
CATCTTGCTCGCAAGGGATTTCTAGCGAGCAAGATGCTCGCACTACAATATTTTTCAATCTTTGTACCTCACTTGACTAAAAATTGCTATAGTTCATCCGTGTATGTTTTACCAAATAAGAGCTAGATTTAGTAAAAAACCAGGCAAAATATCTTCACCTGATAAATTAGCAGGATTTTCTAATATTTCTACCTCTTGCCCTTGACGATAAATTTCTACCCTTCGCAACTGGCGATCTATTAACCAGCCTAAACGAATGCCATTTTTTAAATATTCCTGCATTTTCTCCTGAATTGTTTTTAAATTATCACTTGGAGAACGTAATTCAATCACAAAATCTGGACAAAGAGGAATAAATTTTGATTGTTGTTCAGGAGTTAAAGTATTCCATCTATCTAGAGATATCCAAGAGGCATCAGGAGAACGATCTGCACCATTGGGAAGCTTAAACCCAGTGGAAGAATCGAAAGCTATACCAGTTCCATCAACATCTGTCCAGTTATATAATTGTTGGGTCAATCTACCATTTCGATTTCCTGTTTCTCCTCCCGTTGGTGGCATGATGATTAAATCTCCATTAGCATTTCGTTCAAATCTGAGATCGCGGTTATCTTGACAAAGTTGAAAAAATTGCTCATTTGTAAGTTTAAGTGAGTTGAGACTGACTGTTAAGCTAGTCATGGCAGTTTGAGCTATTTTACTGGCGTTATCATTATTTTATCTCTTCCAGCAAGGTAATACTTGCTATCTACAGAAATTGCAATTTGACTAAGATAGAATCATCGCTTTTCGCTTCATCTCAAATTTATCTATAGTTCACAAATCTGCCAACTACGCCAACGCCCAGTATTCTTAGCAAATTAAGCAAACATTAACCGCCCTTTTGGTTCAGGAATTGAGCGCCCTAACTGTTTTGCAGTTTCAATCCACTCTTGCATTACAACTTCTATATTTTGCAAAGCTTCCTGATAAGTTGCACCATCTGCTGCACATCCAGGTAATTCTGGTACTTCGGCAATAAAAGCTTCGTCTTCTTGACTCCAATAAATAATAATTTCATAATGAATCATTATCTTGACCTGTTAACTGCTATATCTAGATCATGCTACTGCAATATATTTTATCTCTATATATACTAAAAAATAACTACTCACTTTAACCTATGTCTACTTACAACGAGGTATTGAATCAAGTTCAAAGCCTTCCGCCTCAAGATCAAACTAGATTATTAGATGAATTGAAAAAGATTGTTTATCATCCCGTCGAAGTTGAAGGAGATGATGAGGTAATTTCGGCAGAAGAAATAGCAGAAAGTGAAGCAGCTTTGCAGGATTATTTAGCAGGGAGAGATTTAGGAATATCTTCAAAAGAACTTAAATCAAAGCTATTTGGAGATAAAATTGACTGACTACATTCTATTGAAACCTGCACAACGCTATTTAGAGCGAATGCAACCCGATGACCAAGTGCGTATTATCAATGCTTTAGATACTAATGTCTCGAATTTACTTTATATTTCTGATTTGATATTTAATAAATGCTTCGCCTTATTTAAACGATAAGAATACATTGGTGAAGACCGGATTTGCTGGTCTAGTTGAGCAATTAAATCATCTAAAATAGATATACCAGCGTCAGCACGTTGGCAAACTTCTTTGATTTTTACCGATGTTTGCTTAACTTGTTCTAAGTTAGGAAGGGGTTGATTTTGTGTCATGGTAAGTTAAAATTCCTTTTCTCTTCGCGGATAGATGCTTCGGCTGCATCTATTATGGCTTGTGCTTCAGCTATAGATCGATTTAGTAACTCAAGAATAGCCTTGTCTGCAATTGGTTGAGATTCTGCAATCCTACCAAGTAGGGTATTAAACCTAGAATAGTAGGTGTATGCCTTTTCTCTAATATTATCAAGGTCTTCTAGAGCAATAACAGTTGTTTCTGTCTCGCCATTGTTTTGAAAAATTGTAAATCCTGTGGCTGTTGCTTGATGAATGATAACTAAAAGCCGTCTTTGCAATTCTAAAACCGTTGTGGTTATATCTTCAGGGATTAAAGCCATTCGCACTGCTTATAGTAACAGATATAAGCATAAAACAAAGATGCCATGAAAGCGATCACACTCGTTGTCAGTTCGCGCAACGCAACCAATGAGGGAATTTCATGTTGGGTTTCCTTGCGTCAACCCAACCTACATAGCTAAGATAAGATCATCGCTTTTTGCTTCATCTCAAATTTATCTATAGTCCACAAATCCGCTAAACAAACATCAATCGTCCTTTCGTTTCAGTAATTGAAAGTTTTAAATCTCTTGCTGTTTCAATCCGCTTGACTCTGTAACTATTAGTTATAATTGAATCGGAAGTCGTGGTTAAACGGCTACCTGGTCAGTGGCGTTTCTGCCACTGGCTGGTGAGTTAAACCTAAGCCGAAATAGAAGACTGAAGAACCGCAGATACTTTAGCTAGCCAGTGGCAAAATGCAAAAAGAGTCTGTGAGAGTTCGACAAGAACCGAAAGAGGATTGGGGTTAATCTCATATCTGAGTTCTGGTGGCAGCGTCCTGACCTCGTAAACTATCGAGGAATTCCAATGAAAAAGGCGTTGTACATCTGGCTCACAATCTTATTACTCACCGCTCCTGCTGTGGGAACTGAAGCAAAAAAAGACTCACAGGAGCAACGGTCTGCTACATCGCAAGTTCCAGAAACTATTATAGTCTGTAGCCTTGTTGTAGCATTCCTCGACTACTTGAGGAAGAGACAATAAGATAGAATAACCCGCTGTGGTTTTAGAACCTAAGCGGGTTTTTATTTCAACTATTAAAATTAAGCATAAATTAGTTAAAATGATTACTAACGATTTAACATTTGCTGATAGAAATACATAAAATTAAATTTTTGTTTCGTTGCTTTTGTGTTTGATTTATTAACCTGTAGAGACGCGAAATTTCGCGCCTCTACAAATTGTCGCTATTCTATCCCTTCAATTCTGTCTTCCACCTCTTGATACAACTCGCGCAAACGATCTAAATTATCTTCGCTAGTCTCCCAATAACCCCGTCCATTAACTTCCAACAAAGTTGATACCATCTTGCGGAAAGAATTGGGATTGAGATTCATCAATCGCTTACACATTTCCTCATCTTTGATAAAGGTGCTATTAGCATCTTCATACACCCAATTATCAACAGCGCCAGCAGTTGCACTCCAACCCATAGTATTAACTAAACGCTTGGAGAGTTCGCGCACACCTTCATAACCATGACTTAACATTCCCTCGTACCACTTGGGATTAAGTAACTTGGTACGGGCATCTAAACGCACGGTTTCTGATAAGGTACGAACTTGAGCATTTGCTGTAGTAGTGTCAGCAATATAAGATGCTGGTTTTTTACCGTCACCCCGTAAAGTTTCGACAATTTTTGTGGGGTCGGAGTCGAAATAGTGGGAAACGTCAGTTAAGCTGATTTCGGAAGAATCTAAGTTTTGGAATGTGGCATCAGCAGTTTTTAATGCTGATTCAAATATCTTCCGTGATTCTCCCATCATCCCTGGATTATCTGCACTAAAGGCAAAGGATTTGCGATTTAAGTACATTTCTTGTAACTCAGATTCGCTTTCCCAACTGCTGTTTTCTACTGCTAGGTTGATGTTAGAAGAATAAGAACCGGAAGCATTAGAAAAAACGCGAGTTGCTGCTTGACGCAGGTTAATACCCATTTCTTCTGCTTGCAGCAATGCGTGTTTGCGGATGAAGTTCATTTCTAAGGGTTCATCCGCTTCTGCTGCCATTTTCACACCTTGGTCAAGCAAGTTCATTTGGTTGATGAACAAGTCGCGGAAAACGCCAGAACAGTTAATCACAACATCAATCCGAGGACGACCTAATTCTTCTAAGGGAATTAGGTGTAATTTATTCACCCGTCCTAATGCGTCTGGTACTGGTTTTACACCAATCATCCACATAATTTGGGCGAGAGATTCCCCGTAAGTTTTGATGTTGTCTGTTCCCCAAAGTACGCAAGCAATGGTTTCAGGAAAGTTACCGCCATTATCCAGTTTTTGACGCGCTAATAGTCGGTCTACAACTACTTTGGCGGATTTAATGGCTGCTTCGGTGGGGATAGATTGGGGGTCGAGGGCGTGCATATTCTTACCTGTTGGTAAGACATCAGGGTTGCGGATGGGGTCGCCTCCTGGTCCTGGAATAATATATTCCCCTTCTAATCCTCGCAGTAATGCGCCGAGTTCGTTATCTGCACAAACTTGTTTGAGGCAAAATTCCAAATATTCAAATAGCGGTTTAATCGCTTCTGGGTCAACTTTGGGATATCCTGCTTGGTGCAATGCTTCAATCCAAGGTTCCTTTTTACCCATGTTGAAGAAGTTCAGCTTGGAAACTAAGGAAACACGCCCATCTGCGTCGGTTTTTTCTTTGACTAAAGCAGCAACAGCAGCGCGACAAGCGAGGGTAATGTCTTGCAGAAGTTGGACATCTTCTAATACGCCGCGATCGCTTCCTTGATATACTTCGTCAATATTACGCCCTAAACTATTGGTGATGATGCGGGAAAGACTGAGAATATTTTCTTCTTCTCGATCTAGATTAGCAATGTTGACGAGAGTTGCGATCGCTTCCTCAGCAGTTGGTGGTTTACCAATTACGTGCAACCCGCAAGGCAACAACCGCGATTCAATCTCCATTAACTTGCGGTAAACATTGCCAACAATGGTATCCCTTTCCTCAGCATCCATATCCTTCGCGTCGGTTTCTGGTAAGTTAATATCCTTATCCAGATTCACTATCCGACACTTATCCATGATGGTGTTAACAATGGGGATACCCCGTCCGGTATCTTTCAATGTTTGGTAGGAAGCAATTAACTCGCTGAGTTCTTTTAACCCCTTATACAATCCAGCATTTTCAGCAGGTGGAGTTAAATAGGAGATGGTTGTTGCATAACTGCGACGTTTAGCAATTGTCGCTTCACTAGGGTTATTTGCTGCGTAGTAATAAAGATTCGGAATTGAACCAATTAAGTTATCTGGATAACATTCTCCCGACATCCCCATTTGCTTACCAGGCATGAATTCTAAAGAACCGTGTGTACCGAAGTGCAGTACAGCATCAGCTTTCCAAATTCTTTCTAAATATGTGTAGTAAGCTGCAAAACCGTGATGGGGACTCGCAGAACGAGAGAATAACAACCGCATCGGGTCGCCTTCGTAACCAAATGTCGGCTGAACACCAATAAAGACATTACCAAAATGCTTACCATAAACTAGCAGATTTTGTCCATCGCTGTTGAGATTTCCAGGCGGTGGTCCCCAGTTTTCTTCTAAACGCTGTGAGTAAGGTGTCAGTTCTTCATATTGCGGTACTGACATCCGGTAAGCAACGTTTAATTCTGGGCTGCTATATTGTGCTTGCGCGTCATGGATGACTTGTTCCATCAATTCTTTGGATGACGCGGGTAAGTTTTGCACATCATAACCGTTGTGTTGCAATGCTTGCATTGCTTCATAGATGGAACCAAATACATCTAAGTAAGCAGCCGTACCAACGTTTCCTTTGTCGGGAGGGAAGCTAAAAACGGTAATGGCAATTTTTTTATCTAATTTTGGTTTGCGGCGCAGTGTTGCCCATTTTAAGGCGCGTTGAGCGACAGATTCGATCCGGTCTTGAAGTGCGATCGCTTTTCCAGTAGCGCCATCTCTTCCAGATAAAATAATCGGCTCAATTGCCCCATCTAATTCAGGAATCGCAATTTGTAATGCTACTTGAATTGGGTGCAATCCTAAATCACTCTCCTGCCATTCTTCCGTTGTTTGGAATACCAAAGGCAGGGCAACCATGTAAGGACGATTTAAGCGTTTTAAAGAGTCGATCGCTTTCGGATGATCTTGTCTAGCAGGGCCACCTACTAAGGCAAATCCAGTTAAAGATACAACTGTATCTACAATAGCGTTTTGTCCTTTAGAAAGTGGATCGTAGAAATAAACATCAATGGGTTTAGAGAAGTCTAAACCACCTGCAAACACAGGTATTACCCGTGCGCCCATTGCTTCCATTTCTTGCACGATCGCTACATAGTGAGCATCATCACCTGTAACTAGGTGGGTGCGTTGCAAAACTAAACCAATGCAAGGCGCGAGAGGATCTTTTAAATCTTCTGGAATATCTTTGCGGCTGTTGTACCAGTTGAAATATTCTTTAGCATCCTCATACATTTGAGGCGCTAAAGGATGCCAGATCCCCATATCTGGGTAAGTTACGGGTTCATTGTATTGTAGAGCCGCGAAATTTCGCATATCTCCACCTTTGAAAACATATTTATCTGCCAACATCAGCAGGAAGTTTTCGAGGTTTTCAGAGGAACCACCCAACCAATATTGGAAACTTAGCATGAAGTTTCTCGCATCCTGCGCTTTGTCCATTGGGAGGTATTTCAGGACTTTAGGCAGGGTTTGCAATAGCTTCAGCATTCCGTCTTGGAAGCCAGCACCAGATTTTTCCTTGCGCTTCCGCATGAATTGAGCGATCGCACTCTTAGATTGACCTAATTGTGCCATCGAGAAGCTGCCCATCTTATTCAGGCGCATTACCTCTGGCATCGAGGGGAAGACGACTGCAACATCTAGGCGATCGCGGTGGGGTTCTACTGCTGCTACAACCTTCTCAGCTAAGTCTTCAATAAAAATTAGTGAAGCTATGAATATATTGGCTTTTTCTACATCCCGCTTTAAATCTGCATAATTTTCAGGATCTCTAAGTTCTTCTAACAGATAGCCACTAATTTCAATAGCCATCTGTGGGTGGTTCTGATTAATTGAGCGAACGGCTGCTGAGAGGGCGCTCTGGTACTGCGGCTCTAGCACGACATAGACCACCTTAAGTAACGATCTCCCCCTAATATCATCTGGGGCTATGTGGCGAATGGTGGACTTGACGTGAGTGAACATAGGGTATTGCTCCTTCGATGGTTCTCTTGGTGCAAGGATCAGTTAGCGTCGTTAATTGGGGACGCATCAGTTGTTTTACCAAAAAATGCAGTCCTGATGGGGCTTTTGGCGCTTATCTGACACAATTTGATATGAAGAATGATACCTTTATTTACGTTTCTTTATATAAAAATATAGTAAAGCTGAGAATTACTTAACAATAATTTACAAGTTTTTGATCAAAGATTATTGCAATAAATACACCAATATGGTATAGACAATATAAATATAGTATAAAGAAGGTTGAGTACATTGAGGAGCCAGTGAGTGAAAACTGCTATTTCTCTGCCAGATGCAATTTTTGAAGAAACTGAGGCAGTTGCTAAACAATTACTCCCTTCCCACTAAGGCGAATACCTATTTTATAAACCGCCAAGACGCAAAGAACGCCAAGGAAGAAGAAGCAATATAATCGGTAATCTTTTAATGGAAGGGAGTAGGAATGTCTCGAAGCGAACTTTACACTGAAGCATTAAGAGTATATTTGCAACGTTATAACCGAGAGCAGATTTTATTAAAACTCAACGAGGTTTACCCTCAAGAATCTTCCGAGTTAGATCCTGTGATGTTAAAGATGCAGTTTTTGTCTCTACAGCGTGAGAAATTATCTAATAGCGATTTTATGTAACAAATCGTGCATTATGGCAGTTTTTGAACAAGTTGCCGTAAAGCCTCTGAGATTAAAAATAATTAAATCTCTTAATGAAAGCAGTTGATCTTTTAATTCTATCGAATGGCCCTGGAGAGTTGGCGACTTGGGTGCGACCTGTAGTTAAAGCTTTGCGACAACAGTTGGGGAATGAGCGATCTCACATACGCATTTCAGTAGTTTTGTCACCATGTCCTAATGCTAGTGGTAAAGAAGTAGCGATCGCACAAAGTTATCCAGAAGTAGATAGAGTGCAAGGCGCAGAGGATTTTTTGCCGTTTTTATTGTCGGGTAAGACAGCAGAAAATTGGGAATGGCGCGATCGCGGTGTGGTCGTTTTCTTGGGTGGCGATCAATTTTTTCCTGTGGTAATTGGTAAGCGTCTTAGTTATCGCACTGTGATTTATGCGGAATGGGAGGCGCGTTGGTATCGCTGGTGCGATCGCTTTGGGGTGATGAAATCGGAAGTGGTGGCGCGTGTACCCCAGAAGTATGCTCACAAGTTTACTGTTGTCGGGGATTTAATGGCAGACGTGGCAACGGATGTGGCAACGGATGGGTTATCTGTTGGAAGCAGGGATTTGGTAATGGATCTAACGGATGTAACGGATGGGTTATTGGTGAGAGGGAGAGATTGGGCTGAGGATGGGTTAAGTTTGTTGGATGATCGGGAGTTGCCTGTTGAATTGATTGGATTGTTGCCTGGGTCGAAGGCTGCTAAGTTGGCTCAGGGTGTGCCTTTGTGTTTGGCGATCGCACAACACATTCATGCAGTTAGACCACATACTAAGTTTGTAATTCCTGTTGCACCAACTTTAGATATCCAAACTTTAGCTAGTTTTGCCAATCTTCAACAAAATCCTGTAATTAAGTTAGTAAATGGGGCGACGGCAGAATTAATTATTCCTGATATTAATAATGAAAAACCGTATTTAAAAACCTCTACTGGTTTACAGGTAGAACTCTGGACAGATTTCCCTGCTTATGATTTATTATCTCAGTGTTGCCTTTGTATAACTACAGTTGGAGCTAATACGGCTGAATTAGGATCTTTAGCTGTACCAATGATTGTGTTACTACCTACCCAACAAATTGAGGCGATGCGTGCTTGGGATGGTTTACCAGGTTTATTAGTAAATTTACCAGGAGTTGGAACACCAATAGCCAAAATAATTAACCGGATAATTCTACAGCAGGTAGCAGGTAAAAATTTTGCATGGCCGAATATTTGGGCTAAAGAACAAATAGTGCCAGAATTATTGGGTAAATTACAACCTCAAGAAGTTGCTCTGTTTGCTTTGAACTTGCTTAACCATCCAGAAAAACTAGAGGAAATGCGATCGCGTCTGCGTAGCGTAAGGGGTCAAACAGGTGCATCAGAAAAGTTAGCTAACATTGTCGCTCAAGAAGTTTTCAACTTGCAATCAATCTTAACTCATTAAGAAGACTGACCATCGCGACGACCTAACTCATACACACTACCAATAACACAGGCTAGTAAACCAATACTGATAGCCCAACTACGCCCTAATCCAATTTCTACACCATAATTGCACAATAATCCAATGCCTAAAAATGGCACGATGCTAAACAGGGATGCGTAAAAAGCATTTTGTGATTCCCTAGCTTTACGGGTGCGTTCAAATTCCTTTTCAGAAGTATAGAGCGATCGCTCGGCAAAGTTAAACCATTGCTGTAACTTTTCCATTACCCACTCACTAACTGGAAAAAAGCCTAAATATAAAGCTATAGACCACAAACCAATACCAGATAGCTGTGTAGCATCCAAAGCAAATTGAAACGGAAAAATTTCAGTCAGCATGGGTTAAGTAACAACTTTGAGCAGTAGCTTAGGAAAATATGAATGAATTTTAGCAGAATCTGTTTGCTTGATTGCGTAAGTTCTGAGCCAGAAAATTTATAGTAAGGTAGAAAACATAGTTCATAATTAATTTTGATTGTTGACCTCCGTATACTGTAAAGAGCCGAAGCGTGCCTATTAACGATCGCTTGCGAATAGATGTCCTGAGCCTATTTCCTGATTTTTTCAGTTCTCCCCTAAATTCGGGGCTATTAGGTAAAGCTTTAGCAAAACAGATTGCCGAAGTTCATCTGGTAAACCCCCGCGACTTTACCACCGATAAACATCGGCGCGTCGATGATGAACCTTACGGCGGCGGTGTCGGGATGTTGATCAAACCAGAACCAGTTTTTGCTGCGGTGGAGTCGTTGCCGATTTTACCTAAACGGGATGTGATTTTAATGACCCCCCAAGGGGAACCGCTAAAGCAGCCGTTATTGCGAGAATTAGCTGATTATGACCAGTTAGTGATCATTTGTGGACATTATGAAGGCGTAGATGAGCGAGTACTAAATTTAGTGACTCGCGAGGTGTCCTTGGGTGATTTTGTATTAACTTGTGGTGAAATTCCGGCACTAGCATTGATTAACGGAGTAATCCGTCTGCTACCAGGAACAGTGGGAAAAGAAGAGTCACTGAAAGCAGAAAGTTTTGAGGCTGGTTTATTAGATTATCCTCAGTACACCCGCCCTGCTAAATTTCGTGACTGGGAAGTTCCAGAAGTGCTGAGATCGGGGAATCATGCCGAAATTGCTCGTTGGCGACACGAACAACAAATTAAAAAAACCCGCTTACGCCGTCCAGATATTTATGCTGATTGGTTGGAGGATTCTGGATTGCAAGCCAATAATTTAGAGAATTAATGCCAATGGAAGAAAATGAGCGTTACAAATATTTGATGTAGAGATGTAACATGGTACGTCTCTACACATTGCCTATTTTTGCGTTAATCATGTGTAATTCCTAATTTAAAATCTAAAATTCACCACTTAAAAATCAACTGATGACTAACATTCGTATCGGTAACGGTTATGATATCCACCAATTAACTAATAATCGTCGCCTGATTTTAGGCGGTGTAGAAATTCACCATGAACTCGGTTTGTTGGGACATAGTGACGCTGATGTTCTTACCCACGCAATTATGGATGCGATGTTAGGGGCGTTAAGCTTAGGAGATATTGGTCATTATTTTCCCCCAACCGATCCGCAGTGGGCAGGGGCAGATAGTTTAGTATTACTGTCGCAGGTTAATCAGCTAGTGCAGGATCAGGGCTGGCGAATTGGTAATATTGATTCAGTGGTAGTGGCAGAAAGACCAAAACTTAAGCCTCATATTGCAGCAATGCGCGATCGCATATCTAGCGTTTTACAAGTAGAACCCAATCAAGTTGGGATCAAAGCTACCACCAACGAAAAGCTAGGACCAGTTGGCAGAGAAGAAGGTATAGCTGCTTATGCTGTTGTGCTGTTAGTTGCTGATAGTTAATTATATTTGAGATCGGTAGGGGCAAACAGCCGTTTGCCCCTACTAGAGATATTGAGCAGGGCGCAGAGGAGATTTAAATAATATTCACTTCTCCCCCCTCCCTCCTCTCCCCTCCCCCTTACTCAGTTCTAATGATGGCTATTACTTCTAAAACCTGGCGGCGTTGGTTAGCTTTCTTGCTATGTGCGATTTGTGCGATCGCACTCAATAGCTGTAACCCGCTTGAATTAAAAACAGATGCAGCACAAGTCTCTCAAATTGTTGTCAGCGTCCTCAGTGACCCCAAAACCTTTAATTATCCCCTCAATCAAGAATCACCAAGTATTTTTGGTCTTACTTATGAAGGGTTAATTACTGAAAATGGATTTGGAGAAATCGAACCTGCTTTAGCTGAATCTTGGGAAATCGCTGAAGATAAGCAACGAATTGTTTTTACCCTACGCCCAGGTTTGAAGTGGTCAGATGGCGCACCATTAACCGCAGATGATGTTCTTTTTACCTACAATGATATCTACTTAAATGAAGCAATTCCTACTGATGCTAGAGACGTTCTTCGGATCGGGGAAAGTAGAGCCTTACCTACTGTGCGTAAACTAGATGAACGCCGAATTGAATTTACTACTCCCGAACCTTTTGCACCGTTTCTCCGCACTATAGGTTTGCCAATTTTACCTGCTCATGCACTACAAAAATCTGTAAAGACTAAAGACCAAAATGGCAAGCCTAAATTTCTTACCACTTGGGGAATTAATACTCCACCCAACCAAATTATCACTAATGGTCCTTATAAATTAGAAAACTATGCTACTAATCAAAGGGTAATCTTTCGGCGTAATCCTTATTACTGGCGTAAAGATGCTCAAGGTAATTCCCAACCTTATATTGAGCGCGTAATTTGGCAAATTGTAGAATCTACTGATACATCTTTGTTACAGTTTCGCTCTGGAGGATTAGATTCTATTGGTGTGCAACCCGATTATTTTTCTTTATTAAAACATGAAGAAAAACGCGGTAAATTTACAATTTATAATGGTGGAGCAGCAGCAGGTACAAACTTTATTTCCTTTAATCTCAATCAAGGTAGCAGAAATGGTAAGCCTTTAGTTGACCCAATTAAATCTCGCTGGTTTAATCAAGTTGAGTTTAGACAAGCTGTTGCTTATGCCATTGATCGTCAGCGAATGATTAATAATACTTTTCGGGGGTTAGGTACGCTTCAAAATTCACCAATTTCTGTACAAAGTCCTTACTATCTTTCCCCTGAAGAAGGTTTAAAAATTTACGATTACAATGTAGAAAAAGCTAAAAAGTTGCTAATAGATGCCGGATTTAAATATAATAGTAGCAACGAACTACTAGATGCTGATGGGAACCGCGTACGCTTCACTTTAATCACAAATGCAGGTAATAAAATTAGGGAAGCTTTAGGTTCACAAGTTAAACAAGACCTCAGCAAGATTGGCATTCAAGTAGACTTTAATCCTATTGCTTTTGGTGTGTTGGTAGATAAACTTAGCAATACCCTGGAGTGGGAATCTTATCTTCTGGGTTTAACTGGTGGTGTAGAACCTAATGATGGGGCTAATGTTTGGTCTCCTGAAGGTGGTTTACATAGTTTTAATCAAAAACCAGAAAAAGGGCAACCTCAAATTGAAGGTCGAAAAGTTTATCCTTGGGAAGAAGAAATAGGTAATCTTTACATTCAAGGCGCACGGGAGTTAGACGAAGGGAAGCGTAAAGAAATTTATGCTAAAACGCAGCAAATTACCCAAGATAATTTACCAGTAATTTATTTAATTAACTCGCTGGCTACTTCTGCGGTGCGCGATCGCATTCAAGGTATAAAATACACTGCACTAGGAGGAGCATTATGGAATATTCACGAACTGAAATTAAGTGAGGAATGATATTATAGCGGTCAGCTATCAGCATTCAGTATTCAGCTTTTCTGTATATATTAGCCGCAGACTTAAGCCTGAAAAAATATATCAGGACTTACGCCCATACAACGGAACCGCCAATTAAAAATTGGGAAGCGTCTGAGTGGGAAAAAGAAATTGACCGCTTGTTTGTTGAAGGAGTGCGGGAATTAGATGAAAATAAGCGTAAGGAGATTTATGCTAAGTTTCAGCAAATAACCCAAGAACAAGTACCGTTTATTTATCTAGTAAGTAAGTTATCATTTCAAGCGGTGCGCGATCGCGTCCAAAATCTGATATACTCCGCACTTGGAGGAGCATTCTGGAATCTCTATCCTTCAACCGTCTCTAGGACTCCCACCACACTGTACTCAGTTGGTGGTGAGATGAATCGCAGACAGGATTTTGTGGTAAAGTGATATCAGTCAAATGAACGTCCTTTAGTTGTGAAAACCAAGCAACAAAACACCGGACAAGTAGTGAAGGCAAAACATTCAAATACCGTAGGGCATACGGGATTTCAAGCTTGTGGAGAGAAAATAAGACTCCTTGGTGCTTGCATCAAAAGCATTTCTTGATGAAGCAAGAATCTCCAGTCAAAGCGCAAGCTTGACGGGGGAGTGTCAAGAATTAAAAGTAGCCCAAAAGTGACACAACCTGAAGCTTTACAATTTCTTTTAGAATCCGTTGCTGCTGGTGAAGTTAGCCCAACAGCAGCGTTAGAAAAACTTAAGCATTTTGACTTTGAAGCAGTTGATGATTTTGCCAAAATTGATCATCATCGTACCCTGCGGACTGGTTTTCCAGAAGTAATTTGGGGACAAGGTAAAACCACAAACCAAATTGCTCAAATTATCGACGTTATGCGCTCGCGTAGCGTCTCGGAACGAGAATCGCGCAATCCTGTAGTAATGGCGACGCGCATTGAACCAGAAGTTTACAGCGAATTACAATTAAAAATCCCCGATTTGAAATACTACCCTAGCGCCCGTATTTGCGCCCTTGTACCCGCTCAACTAGAACCACAGTATCCAGGTACAATCAGTATCATTTCCGCAGGTACAGCAGATTTACCAGTAGCAGAAGAAGCCGCCATCACCGCAGAATTATGTGGATTTGGTGTAAAACGCCTTTGGGATGTTGGCGTTGCGGGTATCCATAGATTACTCAGTAACCGCCACGTTTTGACTGAAGCTAATGTCTTAATTGTCGTAGCTGGGATGGAAGGAGCGTTAGCAAGTGTAGTAGCTGGATTAGTTGATTGTCCTGTCATTGCTGTCCCTACCAGCATTGGATATGGCGCAAGCTTTGGTGGTTTGGCTCCACTATTGACAATGCTCAACTCTTGTGCTGCTGGCGTGGGTGTTGTAAATATTGATAATGGTTTTGGTGCTGCAATTCTAGCAGGGCAAATTCTGCGGACTGCTGACAAATTAAACAAGTCAGGACTTACGCCAGATTAATTATTAGATGGTTCATTGAGAAAATAAAGATGCCATTAACAATGAACCATGCACTCATAGATAAAATCACAAGGCACAAAACTTGCTATTAATCTCTATCTTCCAAAATGGTAGGTTGATCCAACACAGTAGATGCGCTTGCACCTTCACCTAGACCAATAGCCCCCTCTAAGTTAGCACTACTAATTTGATTACTGGTTAGATTAGTGCCTCTCAAATTAGCTTCAGCAAAAACAGCATTACTCAAATCAGCCCCTAGTAAATTGGCATTATTAAGTTCAGCACTATTAAGTTGAGCTTCACTTAGGTTAGCATTGCTTAAATCAGCTATATGCAACTCACTACCGCTCAAGTTAGCACCAGTCAAGTTAGCATTACTTAAATTAGCTAGATGTAAATAAGCGTCATTGATGTTAGTTTGGCTAAGATCGGCATGACTTAAATCAGCCGAGATCATAGTTGCACCTTCTAAATGAGCATTACTTAAGTTAGCTGCAACTAAATTGATTCTGCTCAAGTCAGCACCTAGCAAAGAAGCACCGCTTAAGTCAGCCTCACTCAAGTTAGCTTCCCTGAGATCAACGCCCAGCATATCTGTATCTCTGAGATTAGCTTGAATTAAATTACTGCTATTCAAATTTGCATCTACCAAGTCAGCACCGCTCAATTGCACTCTGCTAAGATCTGCACCTTGCAGAACACTACGACTTAGATTTGCCCCTGTTAAGTCCGATCCGGCTAAGTTGGCATTACTCAAATCTAAATCAGCTAGATTCGCCTCTGTGAGATCGCAATCTGTGCATTGTTTAGTTTGTAATAGCTGTGAAATATGTTCACTATTTGCAGCTTGGGCTGGCATTGCTAAACCAGTACTGCTGACTATTGCTAGTGTAGCTAGGATGCTGAATTTCATATTGTTATTTCCTTAGCTAGCAATTACTAGACTATCCTCAAAAACAAATAATTCTTTTTATTCTGTTCCCAAGGCTAACAGACTACTTCCTTCTAAGGTTAGAGTTTAGGGCGATCGCTAAAAGTATTTCTGCATATTCTCTATACCACTAGAGACAGCCATTTAGGATAAGCAAATGAATCCTGTGGTTGTAAATCGAGTCCCTGATAATTCTTAAATATTAATTCGGCGGCGGGTAACAGCATATCTGTTGTGCTGACATCTTCACCAAAAGCTTCAAAAGCTACTGTCCACCAATTATTACCATTAATATTTAGCTTGGTAAGTTCCACCGCACAAGCTTGATCCATTGGTTGTTGGATAGGAAGCAGTTGTATTTCTGTATCAATATTGATTTTATACATCCGTTGGGAGCGACTTTTTTTGACACTAATCCAAGCACCATTGTTTAAAACGCTGGCTGGTGTCATATTAGTTGCGGTTGGATCGTCACAAATCCATTTCACCCATTTTTCTAATTTAGCTTGCCAGTTTTGACCAAACTCGATTACTCCTAATTCAGCATTGCGCCATTTTACTTCCAGCTTTCCTTGCCTGAGTTTAATTCCCAAATATTCACAAACGGGTGTAGTGTACAAGTATACGTCTTCCCGTTGATCTGGCGTTGCTAGTAATTCACCAGAGCGATCGCCAAAAAACCAATCTTCTACTGTGGCTGGTGGTATACCAGGATAAAACCACCGCATTTCCCAAGTTGTAAACATTTATAATCAATTAACAATTAATAATTAATGATTAATGATTAATTATTAATTGTTAATTATCAATGACCAATGGGCATATTAGTGTGACGTTGACCCGCCGTTAACCATAAAGGTATAACGGGGGCTTCTTAAAACTAAAATAGAGCTAACTGAACTCCATTAAAGCCCCAAGTTTCAGGTTTCACAGGCTGGGCAACCCAATCGCCTCCACCCGCAGAAACGATGTGTCCCACCGCCTGTAATGCTTTATTTAAGATGTTGATCGCAGCATTTTCATCACGGTCTAGAATCAAGTTGCATTTAGGGCAACAATGAGTTCTAACGGATATTGTTTTGGGAACTTTTATCCCACAGCCAGAACAATCCTGTGATGTATTGTGGGGATTTACTTTAACAATATGGACTCCGCGTTTTACCGCCACTGATTCCAGTATTGTTATGAATGCTGACCACGCAGCATCAAGAATTGATTTTGCTAGTCTACTATTTCTAGCTAAATTGCGTACTTGCAGATCTTCAACAGCAATAAAATCATAATTTTTTACTAATTGATGAGCA
>JBARVL010000396.1:0-5659 GCA_049646245.1 Crinalium sp.
CGATAATTATGGAAATGCTTACTCGCAAAGCAGGGATCTTGAATATTTTGCCCTAAAATTGGCATCCAATTTTCTGCAATAGATTCAACCACTACAACGCCACTTCCATCTGGGTTAAGACGGTAAAGTACTACGCGATCTGTTTTGAGAAATTGTCGCACTTCTGCAACAGCAGTATTAAGAACTTCCTCTAATTTCAAAGATTGGCGGATACGTTGAGCAATACCATTTAATAAGCGTTCTATTTCTAATTGCTGACGTAAAGCTAATTCTGCTTGCTTGCGATCGCTAATATCCATCACTGTCCCTGTCATCCGCACGCCTGCGCCCATGACATCGCGTAACACCGCGCCCCTATTTACCACCCAGCGCACACTTCCATCTGGCAATAATATCCGATGTTCAATCTTAAAGTCTCCTCCTACTTCTGCGAGGCGAGACATTTGCTGAGTTACACGGTAACAATCTTCTGGATGAATGCAGTTAAGATAAGCTTCGTAAGTACCACCAAAGCAACCAGCATCTAAACCAAATATAGATTCTACTTCCTCAGACCAAGTTACTTTACCACTATCTACATCCCAATCCCAAACACCCATTTTGGCAGCGTTTAATGCTAGTCGCAAGCGCGTTTCACTCGCTTTAAGTGCTGCTTCTGATTCAATGCGGGATGTAATCTCTGTTTGTACGCCAATAAAATTGGTTAAGTTACCGTTGCGATCGCACACTGGAGAAATTTTTAACTCATTCCAAAAAGGTGTGCCATCTTTGCGATAATTTCTTAATACTACCTGGCATTCTTCCTTTCTAAGCAAAGCTTGCCGAATTTGCTCTATAACTGCTGGATCGGTGTCTTTACCTTGTAAAAACTTACAGTTGCGCCCTAATACTTCCTCTGGCGGATATCCAGTAATACTTTCAAATGCCGGATTACAATAAATGATCGGATTATGGGGTTGAGTCGCATCTGTAATCGTCACCCCACAGCTAGTCGCTGCTATGCCGCGCTCATACAGCCACAAATCTACATTTTCGCTTATTCGCCCATTTATATGATATAATGTGCCAAAAGTTGCTGATTGATTATTCATAGCAGATTAAATGAGCGAAATTCTTAATACTTAACGCGGCAAGGCGTAGGGGTATCACCTCAATATTTAACAAATCTCAACATAAATTAACTATATCTTGAGTAAGACTTTAAATAAGTAAGTATAATTACTAAAAAATAGTTGTTGAATTGATGCCGCATTATAGTCAGAACTTACGCAGTTACTCCACATATAGTGGGTAGGGTGCGTTACGCTTTGCTAACGCACCCTACAAGTAGAAGCTTTGTGTAAGTCCTGTTGGTGTTAGATTGGCACATTTACCAGAGGCTATGCAAAGAGTTGTAGAGACGTTGCATACAGCGTCTCTACATTGTTAATTGTTAATTGTTAATTGTTCAGAAGCGATCGCACAGCTAACATAGTAATGTCATCAAACTGCGCTGCATTTGCTATATGGCTGATCAAGTAAGTTTCTATAGCCTCGATCATGGCAGCAGCAGAAGAGTAAGGTTGCTCTAACAGCGATATAAGTTTCTTTTCGGTAACAAAATCTCCGTTTGGCTTGCGGGCTTCAGGAACACCGTCTGTATATGAAAACACAATGTCGCCTGGTTCTAGCTGAATTTGTTGAGTCTTAAATTTAACATCAGGAATCATTCCTACAGCAGGTCCAGTTGGAGCCAAACGATGCTTTACTACCCCTGAATTAATCACCATCGGTGGTTCATGTCCACCATTAATATATGTCAACAAGCCAGTTGCAGGATCTAGCACACCAAAAAACAGTGTGGCAAACATCCCTAGCTCACCGTGATTGTAAGCAACATAGTTATTGGTAAGTGATACAGCTTTTAAGGCATGAATTTGGACTGAATTAGTAACTACCTGCTGATCGCTATCTAGAATGCTTAAGCCACTTAATTCGATTTGTCCAGAAAATATTCTGAGTAAGCTACGGAATAGAGCCATAAATAAAGCGGCTCCCACACCTTTATCGCAAACATCGGCGACGACTATTCCGATATAATCACCAGGAAGTACAAATACATCATAGAAATCACCCGCTACCTGACGAGCAGGTTGAAAGAAAGCAGCAATTTCCCAGTTGGCTAGTTGCGGTATATGATCTGGCAGAAAATATTTTTGCATCTGCCGCCCTTTTTCTAGCTCATTCTCTAGCACTTTATAAGCTTCGTTGCGTTGCAATAAGTTAATGTGAGCTTTCGAGTGGTAGCGAATACGGGCAATTAGCTCAACTTTATCAGGCAGTTTAACCAGGTAGTCATTAGCTCCTAGAGCAAATGCTTCTGCTTTAACCTTCGGTTCTTCCTTGCTTGATAGCACAATTAGTGGAGTATCACGGGTTGCAGCATTCTTTCTAAAAAAACGCACTAACATCAACCCATCAATATCTGGCATCACTAGATCTTGCAGGATCACTGTGGGGAGGATCTAAAGGCGTAACCACAAAATCTTTCTCGCCTAGAAATCGGTCTACTACTAAGCCATAACTGTTTAAGCGATCGCTAACAATAATAATCGGTAAAATTTCGGAATTAATCGGTAATTCTTTTAATTCTAAGACTTGATAGGCTGTTAATAACCCAATATTTTGATCGTCAATTGTAAAGTATTGTCGATTTTCTACAACAGAAATATCCTTCTTAGCTACCATTAATATCCGATCAATCCGGGTCAATGGAAAAGCATAAGGCTCGCCAGCTATCTCTACTAAAAGTGTGCGAATGACTGATAAAGTTAGTGGCAATTGTAAGTGAAAACTCATGCTTTCACCGAATTTTGATACAGCCCGTAGCATTCCACCTACTTCTTGAATCGTACTCTGCACGACATCTAAACCGACACCACGACCTGAAACTTCTGTGACAGATTTTGCTGTGGAAAAACCTGGTAAAAATAAAAATTCGATCAGTTCGGCTTCTGTCAGTTGGCTCGCCATTTCTTCACTAACCATCCCCTTACTGACAATCTTGTTACGCAACCGATCTAAGTCTACTCCTCGCCCATCATCTGATACTGTAATTGCTAACATCCCGCCTCGATGTGCTGCTTCTAACCGCAGAGTTCCCGCCGCAGGCTTTCCTTTAGCCACACGATCTTCGGGAGATTCCAGCCCGTGATCGCACGCATTACGCAGAATATGGGTAAGTGGAGCCTCTAGCTTTTCTAAAATATCTCGGTCAACTTGTGTAGATTTACCAATAATTTCAAATTTGACTTGTTTACCTAGCTTTCTGGCTAAATCTCGGATCATCCTGGGAAAACCTTGAACGCCATCCGCAAAGGGGCGCATATGACTAGCAATTACTTCTCGGTAAAGACGATCTGAAAGATTTGCAGAACGACGAGCAAAAAGTTCTAATTCTCCCAAGTGATCGCTTAGAACTTGGCGACATTCGTTAGCTTGTTGTATAACAGCTTTCAAATGAATTTTACTATTTGAATTCATTTGCACATCGGCTAAATCTTCCTGTAGCTGTTCAACCATTTTGGTAAGATCTGTCTGTCGCCGTTTAAGTTGCAGCAATGAATCTGCAAATGGTTCTAGCCAGTTGGCTGCTACTAAAGATTCACCTGCAAGTCCCATTAAGCGATTTAAATTATCTGCACTGACTTTAACTACTCGATCTTTGGTGTGGTTTGTAATTGAATCTTGACTTGGTGCAGCTACAGGAGTGGAAGCTCTTACAGGTGTTTCTTTTGCTAATTCTATTACGGGTGTTGGTACTATTTCCGGGGTAGACTGGGTAGCAGGTACAATATTAGTATTAGCTGGAGTTGTTACTATAGCTGTTGGTGGTGATTCAACCGCTACAGGTACAATTACAGGTAATGGTGCAGGTGATGTAACAGTTTGAGGGTGTTGAATTTGAGCGATCGCACTTAATAAACTTTGCTTTTGCGTCGCATTTACTGTTAACCAATTATTTAATTCTTGCTCCGACACTTGCGAAATTTGTAACAACCAATCTACAGATGATAATAAGACATCTACTTGCTCGGAGGTAATATTAATACTTCCTGCTTGTGCTGCTACAAATACATCCTCCATCACGTGCGCCACTTCCACCGCCGCGTCTAATTGCACAATTCTCGCCGCACTTTTTATTGAGTGAGAAGAGCGCATTAATGCTTCTAGCAATGGTGCAGGATCACTGCTTGTTTCTAAGGCTAATAAAGAGTCATTTAATATTGTTACTTGACTTTCTACCTCGGCGCGGAATAAATCCAGCATCGAGAAATCACTTAAATTTTGCTGTAATTGTATTGCTGGTGGTGGCGACTTAACAGGTGTAGCTATTGGGGGTACAGCTACAGTTGGCGGTTGTTGAATTTGGGCGATCGCACTTAATAAACTTTGCTTTTGTGTCGCATTTGCTGTTAACCAATTATTTAATTCTTGCTCTGACACTTGCGAAATTTGTAACAACCAATCTACAGATGATAATAAGACATCTACTTGCTCGGAGGTAATATTAATACTTATTGCTTGTGCTGCTACAAATACATCCTCCATCACGTGCGCCACTTCCACCGCCGCGTCTAAAATTATTTAAGATAAATTTTCAGTCAAACTTCTTACACAACAACCTGCATTAATCATTAAGAATTATTAATTCTTTGGACTCTTTTGCGGATAATTTCTGCCTGTTTCAGATCGCCCTGATGCTCTTTAATTAAAGCTAAATGGAACAGCGCGTCATAGTGATTCGGTTCTAAGTAAACAGCTTTCTGAAAATGTTTTTCTGCTTCCTCCTGATTACCCATAGCCTGATACACTTGACCACATAATAAATATGCCTCAGCACTTAAAGGATCTTGCGTAAGGTAAGCTTCACATAACTTCACCGCTTCATTTAATTGCCCTTGATCTGCTAAATCTTTAGCATTTTGTAGTAATGATGGTTGCTCCTTAGACTGTAAGCTTATAGAAGTGGCACTTTGTTGATTGTTTAAAGATTGACTAATAGATGGTTGGCGGTTATCAGTTGGAAAGAAAGTATGATTAATAGATGGTGCGGGTATTTTGAGCGGGGTGTATGTTGTTAGTGTCGGTATAGGCAAAATGCCTGGAGATTCTGATTTTTCTGCTTTGCGATGTGCAAAAGCTAGAGGATGGCGCACACTAACAAATCCAGAAGCTAAAATTTGTCTTGTTTCCGAGTGACCGACAAATAACAAGCCTTGTTGAGTTAATAAACGATTTAAGGTTTTGATTGCTTGTTTTTTAGCTGAATCATCAAAGTAAATTAATAAATTACGACAAAAAATGACATCATAAGCAGATTGACCGCTTAAAAAATTATCTTTTAAGAGATTATTTTGAATAAAATTTACTGTATTGGCAACCGATTCACACAATTTGTAACCATTAACGGAACTATCTCAACTATCAGTTTGCTTTCTAGGGCGTAACGGTTATCTCCTACTTGACACTCTCACCGTCAAGCTTGCGCTGTGACGGGAGATTCTTGCTTCACTGAAACCTGCTCTTTGATACAAGTACCATTAAGTCTTACAGTTTCTCCGCAAGCTTGAATTTCGGTATGCCCTACCGTATTTGACAGTATTCTTATGCCTTCTTC
>JBARVL010000397.1:0-5332 GCA_049646245.1 Crinalium sp.
CGCCTTCGGCATCAAACTTGTCAGGCTTGAGACAACAGCAATCAACTCACTTGGTTCAATAGGCTTACTCACGTGCATCTGATAACCCGATAAAAGAGCGCGTTTACGATCTTCTGCTCTAGCATAAGCAGTAAGAGCCACTGCTGGAATCTTGCCACCTCGTTCAGGATTCAGCTTTCTTACCTTACCGATAAGCTGATAGCCATCCTCCTCCGGCATCCCAATGTCACTAACAAGAATGTGCATTTCCTCCTGCTGAAGTACTTGTAATGCCTCCTGTACACAGGCGGCTGTAATTACTTGGGCGTTACAACTCTCCAGCACTAATTTAACAAGCTCACGTGCGTCAGATTCATCATCTACTACTAGCACCTTAATTCCGTCAAGTGTGAGTTGTTCCTCTTGAACGCTGCTTTGATCTTCTGCTGAATAGCTCAACTCCATTTCATCTGGTTGCGGGTGAACTACAACCAGAGGAAGCGCCACAATAAACGTAGTACCTTTACCCTCACCTGCGCTTTTCACTGTGATAGAACCACCGTGCATTTCGGTAAGGTGCTTAACTATAGAAAGTCCTAAGCCTAAGCCTCCGTGCTTGCGTGTGGTTGAGGCATCAGCCTGGCGAAACCGCTCAAACACATACGGCAGAAACTCCGGCTTAATACCTTGCCCAGTATCAATTACACTAATTTCGACATGAGAATTAACGCGCTCCAAAACAACTTGAACTCTGCCACCTTTAGGAGTAAATTTAATCGCGTTGGCAACAAGATTCCAGATAATTTGTTGTAGCCGAGAGGGATCACCTGAGACAATACCAGCTTGATGATCCAAAACTTTTTGCAGACGAATATTCTTAGCATCTGCTGACCAACGGACAGTTTCAAGGGCAGCTTCAATCACTCCTGCTAGATCAACACGCTGTACATTGAGCCTGAGCTTTCCAGAAATAATACGGCTCATATCTAGGAGGTCGTCGATCAATTGCCCTTGGACTCGGACATTACGCTCAATGATATTAAGTCCCTGAGCCATTCTGGCTGCATCCGCCTTGCCTGTGCGAAGCAGTTGCGACCAACCAAGTATGGCATTGAGGGGAGTGCGAAGTTCGTGAGAGAGGGTAAGTAAAAATTCATCTTTGAGGCGGCTGACACGCTCAAGCTCACTTCTTGCTGCTCGTTCGCTTTCAAGAAGTTCTTGCTTTTCTTCTATTAAACTCCTCTGGTAGGTGACATTAGTGTTTGTACCAAACCACAAGAGAATTTTGCCGCCAGCATCCTTGAATGGGTTTACTCTGGTCAGAAACCACTCAAACTCTCCCTGGGCGTTTCGTAGAGGGAATTCCATTTCAAAAGGCAAGCCTGTCGAGATTGATGCCTGCCACTGCTCAATCACCTTGGGGAGAATTTCTGGCTCATGGACGCTCTGCCACTGCCATCCTTCCATTTGCTCTGGTGTAGTGCCTGTATAGTCGTACCATTGTTGGTTGTACCAAAATATCCAGCCGTCGGGATTTGCCATCCAAGCAAGTTGCGGAATGGAATTGGCAAGCTGTCGAAACTTGGTTTCGCTTTCTTGAAGTGCTTTCTCGATTTCTTTGCGCTCTGTCAGGTCAAGTACGACACCTGGAAGGCTGACAGGTTTGCCTGTGCGATCGCACTCTACCCGCCCCCGTGCAATCACCCAGCGTACAGAACCATCACGCTGTACAATTCGGTACTCGGCTTCGTAATCACTCCGACGTGCGATCGCTGCTTGAATTTCTTCGTTAACCTGCTGGCGATCGTCAGGATGGATAGCACGGACATAGCTTTCTAGGGAACCACCTGCGGCTTCTTCTTTTGATACACAAAACAATCGCTCTAGGTTGTGATCGGCAAAAACACGATTGTTAATTAAATCAAATGTCCAGGTGGCGATCGCACCTGCGTTTAAAGCTGATTCCAGTCTGGTGCGGATATCAAGCAGAGTTTCTTCTTTCTGCTTTTTGTCGGTGATGTCGGCAACTGTACCCAGGATTTTGATCGCAACCCCGTCAGCGTTGAGAATATGGTGTCCTCTTGCTTCAATCCATCGCCTCTCGTTATCCGTTCGACAGATACGGCATTCAAAATACCATTCTCCACTTGTTGCTAAAGCCGTTTCAAAACTTGCTTGCACTTGGGCGCGATCGTCAGGATGAACATGATTAAGAAACATGGATAATGTCCACTCAGGAAGCAGTGCGTCATAGCCAAATATCTGATCGTGTCGCAGCGATCGAGTGGCTTTCAACGTAGCGAGATCAAGCTCCCACGTTCCGAGTCGGGACACATCAACTATAAATTGAAGACGCTCCTCGTTTTCCAGAAACTCCTGTGCTGTTTGCTTACGCTCGGTAATATCCCGACCAACTCCATATAAAACATCTTGTTCTAACGTTGAATGAAGCGCCCAAGAAATCCACCGATAAGAACCGTTTTGGCATCGAAAACGATGCTCAAATGATGTCGTTGCCGTGCCGTTTTTGAGCTTCTCTAATTCCTGGGTAGTGGCTATGCGATCGTCAGGATGAACTAAATTGATAAACGTTGAACTCAGTATCTCTTCAATAGTAAATCCCAGCACTCTTTCAAAGCTAGGATTTACTTTTTTTAAATAGCCGTCTGTTCCTACGATGCAAAACAAATCGGGCGACAGATTGAAGAATATTTGATCAACTATCATATATAATGGATTTTTGTTTTTTTTAGAACTTAAATTAACCGCAGATATAGGCGGAGCCTTCCCGAAGGGTACGCAGATGAAATACAAGATTTATCGAATTATGCAATAGCTATAATAATTATATTTTAAGTTTCATTAAATCGAACAATTAAATTACAATACTATTTGATAGTTAGTAAATATATTCTCTAGGACAAGAGCATCAATTTTATTACTTAACAATTGCCTGTCCACTAAAAAATAGATGCTTTTGCCCTATTTCTAATAATTAGCTTTGATGATATACAGGCAGTAGCACTTTAAAGTTGGAACCTCCGCCTAACTTGCTATTAACAGAAATAGAACCGCCACAACGTAGTAATAGTTGTTGCACAATTGTCAAGCCTAAGCCAGCGCCAACAGCATCTTCTCCACTTACTGCACGTCCCCGATAAAATCGGTCAAAAATTTTGGGAATTTCATTAGATGCAATTCCAATTCCAGTATCTCGAAATTCTAGCTGGAGATAATCACCCTGAAGTTGTGCTAACACTGAAACTCTTCCACCGGAGGGAGTATATTTGATGCTATTGTGGAGCAAATTAATCACTATCTGCCGCAACCATGTTTCTATACATACAACAGGTGGCAAATTATCGGGTACAGTATAGCCAAGTTGAATACCTTTTTCTTGAGCAAGTGGCTGATAGGTACTAACAACACTTGGTACAATGTCACTTAAGTTTAGTGGTTGTAGAGATATTTGCTCTGTAGCGCGGTCTAGTTGTGATAGTTCCATTAAACCAGTAATCAGGGAATTCTGGCGATCGCACTGTGTCTCCAACATCTGCATATATCGTTGGCGTTGTGTTGGTTTTAATTGCGCTGACTCCAGCAATTTTAAAGCTGTTTTCATGCTCGTCAGAGGCGTTTTTAATTCCTGAATCAAATCATTAAGAAACTCATCTTGAGATATTAGTGAGTCTCGCGGGTGTTTTTTTTGCTGTATTAATGTACTCTCTATTGTATTTTTTTCTACAACAGGAGAAGCTAAATCAAGATCGCGATCGCTTGTATTCCGCAAAATTTCTTCCTGTCGCTGCAATTGTTTTGCCCAAAAATAATTAAGCAACACTAAATCACAAGTTTCTGGTACTTTAAATAATGAATCCCAATTACTTAATAAATCTTCAGTAGAACTAGCCATACCTGTTTTAACAGTTTCAGATTCCTCTACCAATGACTGCGTATCAGAAGGTATTAATGCTGTAGGTATTACCTGTTTAATACCCTCCAAAACTCGCCTTACAGTGCTGTTATCAAAAGCACATATTACCTGCAACTGAGTTTTTTTAGACGATTCTCCAGGTTGCCCTGTTGTCAAGTTGCGGAGTCGATGAGCAACAATCACGCTACAAAAATTGTCAGTTAAGACTAACAAAAAGTACTCTTGTCGCAAGTAGCTACTATTGATGATTTGGACAGGAAATATTGAAGCACCTATACCATTTTCTACCCGATCTTTTTCTGGTTGCTCCACATCACATAAATAAATATTTTTTGGGATTGCTACCTGTTTGATGTATTCATCTATCTCTGTTTGCCAAACTTTACCATGTGGGAGTTTTACCAATACAGTGGCAGGTATTTTTTGCTCAATTAACATATCAATCATCCCCCCTACCATAGATTTCAGCACCGCAGGACTAACTGAAATATCAGCTAAAGATGGCGCTGTATCTATAGCTAACTGGTAAAGAGAGGTATCCATATTGGGGATGAGGTGATTTTGCATGGCTTTAGTGGTATCTAATATCAGGCTATCTAAGTAGGTGGCATAAATAACCCCTACTCCTCTAAATTATTAATTAAGGTGCAGGGGTGAGACATTATTCTTTTTTGGAGAGGTAGATTGCGTAAGCCCTAAGTTTTACCTTTTGCTTAAAGCATCCCTTGCTTGTTCGCGATCGTCAAAGTGGATTTTTTCAGTTCCCAATATTTGATAATCTTCATGTCCCTTACCAGCAATTAAAACACCATCGCCAGATTTTGCATCAATAATAGCTGTGTGAATTGCAGTAGCGCGATCGCTATTTACTATTGGTTTAACTGACTCTGGTATTCCAGCTAAAACATCTTGCAGAATTTTTTCTGGATCTTCAGTACGGGGGTTATCAGAAGTCACTACGACTTGATCCGCAAGTTCGGCTGCAATTGCACCCATTTTCGGACGCTTAGTGCGATCGCGATCGCCTCCACAACCAAACACACAAATCATTTTACCCTGAATAAACGGTCGCGCCGCTTTGAGCAAATTTTCCAAACTATCCGGCGTATGAGCATAATCTACAATCACACTAATATCTTGCTCAGGCGTTATTTGCACCCGTTCCATCCGTCCTGGAACCCCCACAAATTGTGGTAACGCTTGCACCACAGACTCTAAATCCAAGCCTAAATGTAAAACAGTCCCCACTGCTGCAAGTAAATTTTCTAAATTATACTGACCTACCAACGGCGAAGAAAAAGCCATCTCACCCGCAGGAGTGTGTAGCATTCCACTCACACCTGTTTGCCCATAATTTAGATCGCTAGTCCACAAATCAGCACTAGAATTGTTAACGCTGTAACTCCAAACTTTTTCTGT
>JBARVL010000398.1:0-3289 GCA_049646245.1 Crinalium sp.
GATTTAATTAAATCGCGGGTCAAATTATCCATCCAGATACTTTGACCGTATTGTTGTTCAATTGTAAAGATGGGATTGTTTTGTGTTGCAGTCATTTGTTAACTCCTAAAAAATTTCGCTTTTTTGTTGACGATTAAACTTTTTTGTGGTATGACAGTTGGAGCAATTGTGGGGATTTGAATAGTAATCTGGCGATCGCTTGGGATCATATTTCAGGAATTTCTGGTGACAGTTTCTGATGATGTATGAGTCGGTTTCTGTATAAAAGACTCCACTAATGCTACGTCTTCTTTGCTGCCAATAATCAAAGGTGTCCGTGCATGGAGTTTTTCAGGCACTACATCTAAAATCTCCTGGGTTCCAGTACTTGCTCTACCACCTGCTTGCTCCATCAAAAACGCTAGAGGTGCAGACTCATAGAGTAGGCGCAGTTTACCTTCAGGCTTTTTCACCGTACCAGGGTATAGAAAAACGCCTCCTTGAGTAAAAATTCGATGGATGTCTCCAACTAGCGCCCCACCATATCGTGCAGTGTATCCTTCTTGGCGATGGACATAGCGGATATATTCTCGCAGTGATTCATCCCATTGCCAGAAGTTACCTTCGTTAACACTATAAATGGAACCGTGTTCTGGCACACGGATATTTTCATGGGATAGGATAAATTCACCTAAACTGGGGTCAAGGGTGAAAGCGTGGACACCAGTACCTATGGAATACACCAGCATTGTGCTGGGACCATAAAGAACATACCCAGCAGCTAACTGTTTATGCCCATCTTGCAATAAATCACTTGCTTCTCCATTAAGATCGTCACCTTCTTGCTGGCGAATCGAAAAGATGGAACCAACGTTTAAATTAATATCTACGTTGGAAGAACCATCAATCGGGTCATAAAGCAAGGTATAACGTCCAATCGGGCAGTTTTCTGGAATGTAATAAGGTTGATCCATTTCCTCAGAAGCGAGGCGACAGACTAACCCACTTTGCTTAAATACTGAGATAAATACGTCATTGGCATAGATATCCATCTTTTTGACGGATTCTCCTTGGACGTTTACCTCACCAGTAAAGCCTAAAACACCTTCCATTAAACCAGCACGGCTGAGGCGACGCGCTATTAGCTTCGCTGCCAAACCTATGCGATTCATGATCGCACTGAGGTCTTGTGCCTCTGCTGAGAAGCTGTGAAGTTGTTGCAGGACGTGACGAGATAGGGTCGTGCAGTCCCGATCTAGTGCTTGTTCCTGCACCAATGGTTGAGCTACGTCTACCATGAAATCGTCCTCCGTATCGCTTTTGGCGCTTGCCGTTTTTAGGGCAACTACAAAAGAAGTACCACCCTGAGACGAGCAATATGCCTGGTCGTCACTTTCTATATTAGGTAAGTATTTCTAATTAGGTGTGTGACATCTCCATCACTGACTTGGAGTACCAAGTACAGTGTGGGCTTCGCAACCAATCCGGCTAATGCTTAGGAGGCGTTGCGCTTTAAGGACTGGATGACCCTCAGCCCTATTTTTGATATTAATCGCTGCATTGTGGTCACGGTCTAGACTACATCTACAATGAGGGCAATCATGCCAACGTTCATGCAGCTTTTTAGGTACTTTCTCACCACAATTAGAACAGTCTTGAGATGTGTTTTTTGGGTTTACAGCTACCACTAACAAACCAGCATTTTCGGCTTTCTTTGTTAGTATTGATACAAAACTTGACCACCCAGCATCTAAAACAGATTTAGCTAATCTAGTACGAGAAAGACCTTTTATATTCAAATCCTCAACGGCAACGACATCATATTTTTTCAATAAGTTGTTAGCAGTTTTGAAATGAAAGTCTTTGCGTTTGTCAGCAACTCTTTTATGCTGTTTTCCTAGTTGTTTTACGGTTTTTAATCTTCTACTACTTCCTTTTTTGCGACGAGATAACCGTTTCTGAATTACCTTGAACCGTTTTTGGGCTTGACGATAATGTTGAGGAACTTTTACAGTTTCGCCTTCCGAGGTTGTCAAAAATTCTTTTAAACCAACATCAATCCCAGTAATTTTATTTGGGTTAAAATTATGTGTAATTTCAGGAACAGTCGCATCTTCCAGAGATAACGTAACGTAGAAGCCATCAGCCTTGCAACGGATGGATTAACTGCAAGGCTATAAATCTAACTTTTTAAGAAACGGATGGGATATCGGTTTAACCATTAACTCATCCGTTTTTCTTAATCCTTCAATTTTTGTATCAAACAGATCAAACATCCGTTGCGCCTTTTTGGTAATAGAAGCTGTTTTTATCTTAAAACCATCAGGTATCGGACGATGCAAGACAACCTTAACCTTACCAAACATTGGTAAGTTAATTAAGTTGCCCTGCAAGCATCCATCTTTTATTTGGGGATAAGTAAAGGTACGGTAACGATTACGTGCTTTAAACCGAGGTTTACCACTACGTTTACCGTTACTGTCACCTTTAAGGAATCTATCAAATGTTAACTTAACTCTTTTAACTACATCTTGGAGGACTTGAGAGTAAATTTCTCCGTACCAAGGATGAGTCTTTTTGAGTTGAGGCAACGTTTTTTTCTGCGAGTAATAATCTGGGTTATCTCGCAGTTCTGGTAGGTGACAAACTAAGGGGCAAGCATTGATAGGACTCCGGTTCTGTTCAAACCAGTTAAATCTATCAGCCAACAAATAATTGTACTGAGCGCATAGCATAGATAGCCATCTGTCAAGCTCAGTAATTTGTTGTTTTGTTGGTCGTAGTCGATACTGGTAGGCTGTTCTCATGTTACCATTTTAACGCAAAAATAATTGTTTAGGCAGTACATGAAGAATATTTCTCTCCGAATTTCTGATCTTGAAAAACAACATCTCGATGAGTTTTGCCGAATCACCGAAAGAACCCAAAGTGATATTCTTCGTCAATACATTCGGAGTTTGGCAATCAAGGGGGTATTGAACCCACTTGATTACCCTGGTCATCCCAACACTGACTGATTGCAGTACAGTGCGGGGCTTCCCACCAGTAAAGCTAAAGGAGTGACATCCTCCCCCACGCTGATCAAAGATATTTAAAGTGACAGTCCTTGCATAAAAATCTTTACACTTACTTTCTTGTGCAAGGGTAAGTAATTAAGGTCAAATACAGATTCAGGGCTTAAGTAACACTAAAAATAGAGAATTTTTCAATATGGGAGCAGACAAACGCATTGGTATTCTAACGAGTGGTGGTGATTGTGCTGGACTTAACCCTGTAATTCGTGCTGTTGTGCATCGCGCGATCGGTACTT
>JBARVL010000399.1:0-2648 GCA_049646245.1 Crinalium sp.
TCGTAAATCGGGTCAGCTTTTAGCGAAGTCTTCAAATCAGTATCCCGGAATTCCATCCGCCAGCCGTAGCCGAAATCATCGCTAGCATTCGCATTCAAAGAATCGTAAGTCCGAGTCACGTTAATCGGAATTCCCGCCACTGGAACCGTTAAATCGGTAAACGACAACCGGAAATTGCCCAACTTCAAATCCCCTGCAACATTCACCGTTCTTTCAGTAGTCGAACCGTTACCGTTGGTATCGAAAGCAGTGAACTTGAGAACGTAAGCGCCGTTAGCCAAAACAGTCGGGTCAAAAGTCGCAACCGTTCCGTTGCTGACAGCAGCAGTTCCGCGATAAACCTCCTTAAATCCTCCGCCATCGCCCGGAATTTTCCCGCCACCAACCGGGGCAACTTCCAATGTATAGTAAGCTAAACTGCTGTCAGAAATCGTGCCGGTGATGTTGAATGGCGCGGTGATTTCTGCATCATCTTCCAGGGCGATATTTATAACAGGCGCATTGACATCGGTGGGGTCAATTGCTGCTACAGTTTGAGTCGCATTCCTTAGTGGTGCAGAAAACTATTTTTGTTAATAAGAAAATGACATAACTTTAGAAAATTCAATCCGCCGCTCTAACTTCGCTAGTTTTTTGAGAGAAGCACAAGCGGGAGGAATTTTCACCCAAGGAATGGGCGTGAGAAGTGGAATTAAACGAGCTTGATGACATAAACTTTTCATAGCTCTGATACCAAGCTGTAAAAGGCTTAAACCTCTTTCACCATGCCAATCTATCTTACTTCTAGAGCTTGTTTCTATCACTATTAATCCCAATCTAATTGCTAATATTTCAGCAATTTCTATCATCATTAATAAATTACTCAAAGCTTTAGCGTCCCTAATTTTCGACCGTAAGATATCAAACGTGCCCGACTTATAATCTTTAAATCGAGGTTCAATTCCGCCAAATCTTTTGCCATATAGTTGGAATGTTTGTAGTGATAAGGGTGTATTTGTTAGTACGGCCCAAGGTTCTTTCACTCCACGACAGTTAGCCGTTCCTAAATTGCACTCTACATCACCAAGCACTTTAACTCCTGAAAATAAATACACTTGGTCTTTAGGTGGAAATAGTTCCTTTAAAGATTGTGTCTTGCCCGACGCCAAGGTGATTTGGAGATTAGATTTGACTCTAATGCCCCAGTTCCACTGCTGTGCTGTGAGCCACCGCATCAGCTCTCCATGTTCAAACCCTCTGTCAGCCAGTAAAGTTGGCTTTGCGTCTGTTGGTAGTCGAGATTTAGCTGCTTCTAACACGGGTAGATATTGCTCGAAACTAATTGTAGAACTACCATGTTTAATCACAGTTTGAGCCAGAGTGATAGAGCGACCGCCCCACGCCACACATACTTCAATCAGGCAATAAGTGTCCCAAAACATACTGGTATCTATGACTAGAATTAGTTCTTGCCCTGTCCATTCTTTGAGAAATTGTTTAATCAATGGCACATACAACACTTTATCGCTAATTGCTGGATTATTCATGAAGTAGCTAAGTCGCTCCATATGGCTACGGGCTTGGCAGTCCCGATGGCTGAGGTAAGGAATCCAGTGGGAAGCGCAAGCACTTTCCGATTCTAATATTGCTGCTACAATCTCTGCACAGTTCTTCAGATGGCGAAAATCTTTGGGGACAATCCATTGACCAAGTTGTCCGAGTAGTTGACGATAGAGTGGGGGTGTAGCCATTATTTTACGTGGATTTGTTTTTCGCTAAAACTATCGAACCACGGCGCAAGCCCCTTTTCTCCATTAACTATGATTCTCTACGCTCCTTAAGCATCTCAGGAGTTTTCTGCACCACTAAGGTGCAATTGTCAAATACACAGGCGGTGGAGCCATCGCCCCAGCCTTAGTCGGAAAAGTCAAAGCATTTGATAGCGCACCTGAAATGTTGACTACTTTTCAGGGATACTACGGTTTTGACCCCTCAGCTTTTGCCGGGATGTCCGAGGAAGAATTGGGGGCATTCGTAGATTCGGTTGAAGAAATCAAGTTTCTCATTGACAACCTCGACAAACTAGAAAAACACGTCAACGATTATATTGATGGCGTCGTAAAGTACAACGAGTTTGTAGCCCGATGCGTCAAAGCTGGTGCTAAGGGCATGGAGAAGATCGATCGAGCCACACTCGACGTATTCTTGGCATGGAAAGGTTGGCAGGCTAATACTAAAAAGCTAGCCAAAGATTCGGATGTTGGTGTCAGACTTCTCGACCAAGAAGTTATCGATTACGGTGATTTAGCCGAATACGACCTTGAGATTTCTCTTCAGATCGTAGCTAACAAATTAGCCCGTCAAAAAGAGGCGCTAAGCTGTTACGCATTTAAAATGGTATTGTAGGGTGCGTCAGTTTTAATGCGTTTCCCATGTATAGTCAGTGTTCTAGCTGACGCACCCTACATGGATAGTTAGTGGTTTAAATGCGTAACAGCTTATCCCAAAAACCTGACAAAGAAGCAGCAAACTATGCGGAGCGACAAGCAGCTCAAGAGGCAAAAAGCGAAGAGAGAAATAGGATAAAAGACTTGTTCGCTTACGGTACTCGCGGGAAATACGGTTTGCCATCATCGAGTAGCCCGCAATTGAGTTCTGCCAGCAGCGCT
>JBARVL010000400.1:0-6677 GCA_049646245.1 Crinalium sp.
TACCATTAGGTGTAAAAGGTAAGACATCCAACATGACAAAGGCGGATGGAACCATATAATCTGGCAATTGCTGTTGGAGGAAATTTCGTAATTCCTTAACTGCGGGTGCTGATGCTTGCTTAGGAACAATATAAGCCACTAAACGTTTATTTCCTGGAACATCTTCACAGGCATTTACTACACATTCTTTAACGCTGGGATGGGTAATTAGTACCGCTTCAATTTCACTCAGTTCTACCCTAAAACCCCGGATTTTGATTAAATAATCTTGACGACTTAGGTAACTAATACTACCATCTGGCAAATATTTTCCCCAATCGCCTGTTTTATAGAGACAAATACCTGCATTATTTTTAATAAATTTTTCTGCTGTCAGTTCCGGTTGGTTAAGGTAGCCACGACCTACACCCGCACCAGCAATATAAATTTCTCCTGATTTGTCTACCTCTACGGGCTGACCTTCAGAATCGAGGATATAAATTTGCGTATTAGCTATTGGTTTACCAATAGGAATAACGTTGATCTTTTCTTCTTTTTCTATATATTCTTTACTAATATGATAAAGACAAACGATTCCACTTGTCTCTGTTTGACCGAACATATGGACATGATGGGCAGGATGGTTAAATTCACACATCCATGTTTTGGGAATATCGGATAATAGAGGTTCGCTGGCGGAAATAATTAACCTTAATTTGTTATTTAATAGATTAGTTCGTAATTCTAGATTTAAACTTAATAAAACATTAGTATAGGTTCGCCAAAAGGAAGGAACAGCATCCATTACTGTTACCCCCTGTTCTTTTACCAAATTACTAAGTATAAAGGGGTCTTTACGTTCTTCTTCTGTAGCAATCAGAACGGTTGCGCCTTGGGTTAGGGGTAATAGTAATTGCCGCCGCGATGAAGAAAATGCCATCGAAGCTATATACAAATAAATATCATCTGTTTGCACTTTTAATTCTACTTGTAAGGCAGTGACATAATGATACAAGTTAGCATGGGTAAGCATTACGCCTTTGGGTTTTCCAGTGGAACCAGAGGTGTAAATTACATAGGCTAAGTTATCAGCCGTTAGTTTATTGTTGTAGTTTTCTTGATGCTGCTCAGAAATATGTTGCCAATCTGTATCTAAACAAATAACTTGCGCTTGTTGATAATTGATTTCTGGAGCTAGATGAGATTGAGTAACTAAAATCGGAACTTGAGCATCTGCCAACATGAATGTCAAGCGGTCTTTGGGGTAATTAGGATCTAAAGGTAAGTAAGCTGCACCAGATTTGATTATCCCTAAGATCCCTACTGCTAAATCTAATGATCTTTCTACACAGATAGCTACTAAAGTTTCTGCATCAACACCTCTAATTTTTAAATATTGAGCCAGTTGATTAGCTCGGCTATTAAGTTCGGCGTAGGTTAGCCTTTGTTGTTTATAAATAACTGCTATATGCTCAGGTCTTCGGTTTGCCTGTTCCTCAAATAGCTGATGAACGCATTTATCTAGATGATCGTTTGTAGCGGTATTTTTACTTATATCCATATCATAAATTTTTTTCCTGATCTGGTTTATTAGGCAAGAGAAATAGGGCGCAAGGCTTAAATATTGTCAACTGCCAGGGCGCTTAAGGCATGAGCCTCGACAGGCGGGCTGTGAATGCAATAGCCCCACTCTTTTAGAGCATGGGGTAAAAAGTGGCTTAACTGCCCAGGGGACTGCTATATAATATGGTTGAAGTGGTTAATCAAACAAGAAAAATTGCTCCTTGGATCAAATAATTCAGGCTGAATAAGTTACGATTTTAGCCTAAATTATTTCATCCTTTTTGCTTTTCACTAAGTTAATACTTAATAAGCACCTTCCTTTCTAAAAACTACAGCTATAGTCTTGAATAAAATCTGGATATCTAGGTATATTGACCAATTTTCGATGTAGTGGAGATCCAATCGCATTACTTGGTCAAAATCGAGAATGTCAGACCGACCTGAAACTTGCCACCAACCTGTAATTCCTGGTAAAACTTCTTGGCGAATAAAATGGCGCTCAGAAAACTTTTCTACATCTCTAGTTGGTAAAGGACGAGGGCCAATTAAGCTCATTTCTCCGCGCAAAACATTAAAAATTTGTGGCAGTTCATCTAAACTATAACGGCGGAGAAATTTGCCAACACGGGTGACACGAGGATCATCTTTAATCTTAAAAAGAATTCCATCTTTATTTTCGTTCAAAGCTTCTAATTGTTGTTGCAGTTTATCTGCATTAGGGCGCATTGTGCGGAATTTCCAAGCTTTAAATTCTTGCCCACGCAAACCGATACGAGTTTGTTGGTAGAATACTGAGCCTGAAGAGTCAAGTTTGATAGCTAGAGCGATCGCTATATAGATGGGAAAAGTTAATATTATAAAGAAAGTGGCAAAACAAAAATCAAATATTCTTTTAATCCAAAAATCTTTACCTGTGATCAACGGACAGGTAAGAGTCAGACAAGGCATTCCGCCAATCTTAGTTAACTCTATATCTCTGTGAATTTGTTTTACTTCCATAGGCAGGATGTGAATAGTTATACCCGCAGCCTGAAACAACCAGCATAAAAACATCCTATTTTTAAGTGCATCCCAAGAAATAAATACTTCAGTTACTCCTAATTGATTGAGTCTTTCTAAAGTTCCCTTACGATTATATCTATCTAATGCTCTAGCTGTTTCAAATCCTACAATCATGCAGCGATTTTCTTTGTTGATGAAATTAAAATATTCCTCTTTTTCTTCAGGATCACAAATTACAAAAACAGAATGACGTCCCAGAAATTTGTTTTCCCGCATATATTCGAGGGTAGCATTCACAAAGAATCTGCCAATACATATAAAAAATGCACTCAAGAACCAAGGCAGTAATAAGCTTGAATTGGAGTAAATTTTTAGTTCATTGCTGAACAGAATAATTACTAAGAGCAACCCGTGAGCAAAAGCTAGGGACTTGATTATATTAAAGTAGTCATAACGCTTTTGCCCTGCTTGATAAAGTCCTTGGATAGCCATTACTGCTATTTCAACCAAAATAGTTATTAGCATTCCTAAAGAACTCGATGACTTATACCAGAGAAAATTCTCAGGTGGAATATAAGTTTCAGCTATCAGCCATGATAGGGATAAACAAAGATAATCCAAACAAACCAGAGTACTTATTCTTATCCACCAGTCACCTTTTCGTATTCTGGAAAAGACAGGTGCGCGCAAGTCTAATGACGCTTCGCTCAATTGAGTATATGTCATCTTTAGTTAGTGTAATAATTTTTTTTACTCGAAATAGCTTTCTTGGTTTTAAGTCAAAAAAGCTTGATATTATAGCAGGAGTCAGGAGTAAAGCCCTTACTGTGACTGAATTTGATATTGAAAGAATGTATTAACCGCCTTTGCTATGGCTATACTATCTTACACTATAATCTATCCCTCCACATTCTGCATAGGCTTGTAGTTCTAATCAATCGATTCTTTCTAAGTGTCCAAATCCTTTTTGATCTTTTATTAATGTCCTGCTTGTCCAACTGACTTCCCTTCCTCCTGAGAGCAACATTGGTATTTCCGCTAGCAGCGCTTCAATAATTTTTATTTTGACAATTACTTTAAGTGTTCTTCTGTTTTGAATTTTAGTGCGCTGTTACTCATAATATTGATAGTTAGTTCGGGAATAAGCAATGATTGGAATTTTAGCCGCACTTTCAGCTTCTGCGGCAGCAGGTATGAGACTTGCTCTGCCACTTCTGGTTATTGGGTTATTGCAAAACGAACAGCTTTGGTATGATGTGCCTTTACTATCGCGTATTCAGCCACCTGTGGTAGTAGGCATCCTAACTAGCTGGTCATTGTTTGAGATATTTGCTTCTAAAAAACTGCTGGGGCAGCGTATTTTACAAATTATTCAGATAATTTTGAGTCCCTTCGTGGGAGCAATTATGGGCATAACAGTTGCGAAAATTACTGGCGTTCCCGTGCAGTTAATTTGGATAATTGGTATTGTTAGTAGCTTATTAGCGTTAGTTCTCCAGATAGTTAAAGTAGGGTGGTTTTATCGGTTGCGGGGAATTCCCATTTGGGTTGTATTAATTGAAGATGCGTTGTGCGTTTTGTTGGTGATTCTGGCTTTTAAAGCACCGAAATCAGGAGGATTAATGGCTTTAATCCTATTGTGGTTAGCAATTCGCAGTTCTACCCAATGGTATCAATGGTATAAGGGAAAAGACCGCCCTGGAAAGCAAAGCAAAATTAGTCCCCAAGAACAAGAGCCTGATTAAAAAATATTTTATAGCAACTGCCACAGCAGTTAGGATATTTTTACCCCTTGCTCTTCATCAAAATTTTTTTTATCGCAGATGTGAGCAGATAAACGCAGATATTAACTAAGATTTGATCATTTTCTATCGCTTGCTGACAGTTGCTAGATTTGAGTTTTGAGTTTTGATAATAAAATTTACCCACACGCCTGTTGCGGTGGGGTTAGAGATATAAAGCTTGCCGATGCAGCCTACTAATAACTACTAAAGCAAGCCGACAAAGTGCAAAGGACCTTGACCACTGATTAACTCTATTAGTAAAGCAATAAACCCAAGCATCGCTAAACGCCCGTTCCAAACTTCTGCGGCTGTAGTCATGCCCCATTCCCAACGCTCTTGTGGATACATTTTGACTTTCTTCTTGAGTTGTGAAACTTGCGCCAACTTGACATTGGGGGCATCGAGTGCATCAACTACTAAATTAGCCAAACCTTCAATAAACAGAGGATTTGTATCTAAAGCTGGCACACGATGGAAGTTATGGATGCCAGATTCTTCTGCTAATTCGCGGTACTCAACGTCAATTTCTTGTAATGTTTCGATGTGTTCTGAAACAAAGCTGATTGGTACGACGAGTAAATCTTTAACACCTTTAGCACCGAGTTCTGGAATGGCATCTTCGGTGTAAGGTTTGAGCCACTCTACGGGACCTACCCGACTTTGATAAGCTAAAGTGTAGGGATTAGGTCGATTGAGGTTTTTGATAATTAACTTGGTGCATTCCTCAATTTCCTTCTGGTAAGGATCGCCAGCTTCTTCAACATAGCTGACAGGAACACCATGTGCGCTAAAGAAGATTTGAACTTCGTCAGGGTTGGAAAACTGATCGAGTTCTTTAGCGGTCATTTTTGCCATTGCTTGCAAGTAATCGGGTTGCTGATACCAGGAAGGAATGACGGTGTATTCAATCTGTTGCAGTGCGGGGTCTTCTTGCCAAAGCTTTTCTAGTAATCTGAAGCTAGATCCACTGGTACTGATGGAAAATTGTGGATAAAGAGGCAGGATTACCAATTTGGTGATGCGATCGCGCTTGATACTGGCAATTGCTTCTTCTGTATAAGGATGCCAGTAACGCATTCCGATATACATCTGAGCATCTTGCCCTTTTTCCTGCAACTTGTCCTTTAAAGCTTGTGCTTGTGCTTCTGTAATTCTTCGTAGAGGTGAGCCGCCACCAATCACTTGATAGTTAGCTTTAGATTTCTTCTCTCTCAGGGTAGAAATCAACCATGCCAAGGGTTTTTGGAACGCAGGCACGGGAATACGAATGATTTCAGGGTCGGAAAAAAGGTTAAACAGAAAGTGACGAACATCATCTAGTTCATCTGGACCACCTAAATTTAGTAGTAAAACCCCTACACGACCCATAGTGCTAATAGCTTCCCAAAAACTTTCAGATTTGTTACTGATGTTAACAATTATATTGCAATAGCAGTTTTTATTTGCAATTAAATATACATAATTTCAATAGTGGAGGTAATTTAATTGTGGCAACGATTTTAAGGGATTGGAGTTACCGCTATCAATGGTTGTATGATGCGATCGCGCAAGTATCCTCTGTGGCTGTAGGTGGAGAAACCAGGTTTCGCCAGTTAGCTTTACAAGGTTTGACGATTAACTCAACCACTAAAATCCTTGATCTCTGTTGTGGCAGTGGTCAAGCAACAAAATTTCTGGTGCAGTACTCTGATGATGTTACAGGGCTTGATGCTTCACCTTTATCACTAAAACGCGCCCAAAACAATGTTCCTCAAGCTCAGTATGTGGAAGCATTTGCAGAAGAAATGCCATTTCCTGATGAGCAATTTGATTTAGTGCATACCAGTGTGGCGATGCACGAGATGCAGCCAGAGCAGTTGCAACAAATTCTTTCTGAAGTGTACCGCGTCTTAAAACCTGGAGGTGTATTTGCTGTAGTAGATTTTCATGCCCCCACTAATTGGCTATTTTGGGCTGGTTTGGCTTTATTTTTTCTGTTGTTTGAAACGGAAACAGCTTGGAAGTTAATTAAGATAGATTTTGTTGGTTTATTGGAAGAAATTGGCTTTAATGTCAATAATGCCAGCTTAACGAGAGATAAATCTGGTGCGGTTAGTCTCTATGCTGGTGGTAGTATCCAGGTAATCCATGCCGAGAAGTGAGGGGCAGAGGGGAGCCAATACTGCTCGGTTAAAGGGGAAAGGAGTGGGATTATTTTTTTACCCAATAAGCTTTTTCCGACCCAAAAAGAAAATAATTAAACACTTACTCCCTTCCCATTAAAAGATTACCGATTATATTCTTCTTCTTCCTTGGCGTTCTTTGCGTCTTGGCGGTTTATAAAATAGGTATTCGCCATAGTGGGAAGGG
>JBARVL010000401.1:0-3478 GCA_049646245.1 Crinalium sp.
GATATTTGTGGGGATGAGTTTTTGTTAGTTTGCCCTGGTGTAAGACCGAGTTGGGCAGATGCGGGCGATCAAAAGCGATCGCTTACTCCAAAAGAAGCGTTTAAAGCAGGTGCTGATTATTTAGTAATTGGTCGTCCCATTACTGCTGCTGACGATCCGGTGGCAGCTTGGGAGAAGATTTGCGATGAGTTAGCAGCAGTTTGATGAAACATTCAACACGGGCAATGTGGGCTATTGCTACCTGCCTTGTGTTGGGTTGCGCGGTGGGTAAACGCTCTGCGATGGCGCTAGATTTTCATGTCGGTTCAAAAGGTGAACAGCCAATTTACAGCAGATTTCCACTTAATCAAGTACAGAACTACCCCACCCGCGCTGACGCGCACCCTCCCCTTATTAAGGGGAGGGTTGGGGAGGGGTGTACTTTTAGATGCAGAGTGCTGTCTCAGTCTCCGCCTCGCCTTCGCACTTGCCCTGCGGATGTCCAAGATTTAACCGCTTTGTTAGTGCGAGATTTACCTGGTTATGCTAATCGAGTGATTCAACGTTCTAGACGTATAGCTAGAAAAGCAGAGACATCTGCGCTTTATGTAATTGTGGCAGGTAGACCAGAGTTTATACCTTTAAATCTTAAGCCTGGGGAATATAGTTCTACTACATCGGATGCTGTATTAGAACAGCCTCAGCAAGTATTTTTTACTACTTTAGAGCGACAATATTCAGATGGAAAAATGTTTGAATTGCAAAATTTCCACTGGTTATTTTTAGTTAAGACAGATAGCGGTTGGCGATTAGCTTTGATGTATTCTCGGTTTAGTTCTTCTCCATCAGTTAAACCTGCTACGCCACCACAAGAAAGTAGTAGAGGAATTATGGGGCAAGCTATTCGGGTGTGGTTAAAAGATTGTAATGCTGGTGCTGTGCGATCGCAGTAAGTAGCTGGGTGAAAATAAACTTAATATGAGGACTGGTCATTAGACATCTTGCAAAAGTTGAAATTACCCCCCTTTATCCCCCCTTAATAAGGGGGGAAATTGGCTCCCTCCCCTTATTAAGGGGAGGGCTGGGGTGGGGTTAAATATTATATTTATGCAAGAGGTCTATTGGTCATTGGTCATTGGTCACCCTTAAAGCTTGCCTTAACTTCGCCTAAACTTCTTCTTGATTAACAGTTGCAAAAATGAAATCAGAATTAATCACATCTTCAGGAGAAAAGGGAGACTCAGATGGAAAAATTTTGATAGGCAGCTTTGTTTCAGCACTAGCAAATTTAACAGCTTTTAAGTAAGTTTCGGCAAAAATTTCTAGATAGTAAGGCTTGAGGCTAGGGCTATTTTTTAACAGAGATTCAATTTGATCGAACTGTTCCAAAATCATACTTATCCAACTTGAGGAGCGTCTTTCAGGTTGATATTGGTATTTAAGCAAGTGCATTAACAAAACCCTTAATCGGCTTTGCAGTTCCCGTCGCTTATCCTTGCCCATGTCCTCAATTTCTTCTATTAAGTTATCCAAATCTACGTCATCAAGTTGACGATTTCGCAACATTTGAGCCGTTGTCTTGAGCCACAAGTAAAAGTCCTGTTCATAGAGACTTTCATTTTTAGTGACTGATGTTCCGCTTAAGTTGGTGGTCATAACCCAAACCTCCGCTATATATTGATGGTATTTTATACTGATTAAATTTTGCTAACTCTCAACTATAAACAGATTAAAAATCAAGATCATCTTCGTCATTAAATGGTTTTTTAGTCGTTAACCTCGAAACCGGAGTTGTTTGAATTTCTACATTTAATTCTTCGAGGGCTGAACCTAATTCTTTTTGAATTTTCTGTGTAAGAGTGATCGGAAATTCTAGTTTTAGTCCTAGATTTCTGGCAACTTGGGCAAGTTCAGTAAAATTAGTCTTGATGGTGGTGCGATCGCTAACCGATAATTTAAAGAAAGAAGTTTCAGGTATATTCTGCACCTGCATGGCTTTTTTAACCCGTTCTTGTATATGCTCCATTTGTGAAGTAATCTGCTTCCATTGATGTTCAATTTGCTGATATCTCACAGCTAGTGCTTCTAAATCTTCTGTCTCTACAGGAGGATAACAACGAGCCATTAAATTTTGCAAACGGCTATGAATTTGAGCTACATAAACAGTATCCATCTTGACATATTGTAACTGCTTTGCCGTTAGCGGTCTTCTACCCCAATTGCTACCTTGTTCTGATTTATCTACATTGATATCACATAGTTCTGTAACTAATGTTTTGAGTTGATAGTTAGGTAATGGCAAGATGTAGTAGGGAATTTTTTTAGCCATCTGTAAGGTGCAGGTGACATTTTTAGCTTGCTCTTTCCCCAAAAATCTCAGATCATAGCTGGCATTGTGAAACACCTTCTCGATATCAGCATTTTGCATGATTTGGGTAATAAAATATGCCCCTAATTCAGGCTGATTCAATACATCAAAGATGTAAGTTTTATCCCCCGTTAAATCTTCAGGATCGTCTAAAACTTGAATCAGTGATAGTCTAGGCTTCTTAGTGTAATAGTCAGCTACTTCGGTATCTAGCCAAAGGATGCTAGATTGAGTAAATTTGTCGATTAATGCTTTAATTTCGGTAGCTTCTGTTAAGTATAGCATTAAAGTATTATTTGTTCTATTTCAAATCATGCCATTTTCATTAAACTATATATTTCTCATGGCAGATTAACTATATATTTAATCATTTAAGGCGCAACGTACTAAAATTACATGACAGTTACAGCCACGTGCGATCGCTTGTGGTATATTTCCTTGAATAACTTGAGTTAGCAAACCTTCGCGACTAGCGCCTAAAACAACTACATCGCTGTTATCTGCTTCTGTTAACTCAATTACAGAATCTGCAATAGAACTTGCTTTAATCGGTATAGCTGTAACAGGACAATTAATGCGTTTACCCAAACTAAATGCTGCTTGGAAAAGAGTTGTTGTATCTGGTCTTAAATTTGTAGGATTGAATACTTGGCAAACCTTAATTTGAGGAGAATTACTTATGGAAGCTAAAGCAGGTAATAGTTCTAAAGCTTGTTGAGTATTAGGTCCACCTGCTGTGGGTATTAACCAACGATTCCATTGAGAAGTGTGGATATTACTAGAAGATTTTTTACTAGAATTATTTTGGTTGCTTGTAGTGTCTTCTAATCCTAAATAATTATTGAGATGGTGAGTTTTTTCTCCTAATTTTACTAATACCGCATCACAGGATGCCCGATCAATAATAGTATCAACAACACTACCTAAAATCCAACCAGATTTCGAGGCGTTACCATTCCACCCCATGACAATTAAATCAATATGCCGCTCTTTAATTGTTTCTAATATTGCTTGGGCTACATCCTGTGCAACTTTGATTTGAGTATGAATAGGTATATCCCATTGTCGTCCCCATCTTTCAGCTTGACGTAACAAGCGACGACTTTTAGTAGTTTTTACGGGTGTTTCGGC
>JBARVL010000402.1:0-2218 GCA_049646245.1 Crinalium sp.
GCATCGGTTCTCGTAAAAGCCAACTTGCCCTAGTTCAAACTTATTGGGTACAAGAACAACTCCAGAAACACTTCCCAGATCGTACCTTTGAAGTCCACACCATGAGTACTCAAGGGGACAAAATTCTCGATGTTCCCCTAGCCAAAATTGGGGATAAAGGATTATTCACCAAAGAACTCGAACAGGGAATGCTCGATAACGAGACAGACTTAGCTGTGCATTCTCTCAAAGATCTGCCCACCCACTTACCATCTGGTTTAATTTTAGGGTGCGTGACAGAAAGAGAAAATCCCGCCGATGCCCTCGTAGTCCACGAAAAGCACAAAGACAAGCAACTTGCAACCCTACCAGCAGGTGCAGTAGTAGGTACATCTTCCCTACGCAGACTTGCTCAACTACGTCACCACTTCCCACAGCTAACATTTAAAGATGTGCGGGGTAACTTAAATACCCGACTAGCCAAATTAGACGCGGGTGAATACGATGCGATTATATTAGCAGTCGCAGGTTTAAATCGACTAGGAATGAGCGATCGCGTTCATCAAATTATCCCCCCTGAAATATCCCTTCACGCAGTCGGACAAGGCGCTTTAGGCATCGAATGTCGCGCCGATGACACCGAAGTTCTAGAACTACTCAAAAAAGTCTTAGAACACACTCCCACAGCCCAACGTTGCTATGCTGAACGTGCCTTTTTGCGCGAACTCGAAGGAGGTTGTCAAGTACCCATAGGCGTTAACACCACCATCGAAGGCGATACCCTGACCTTAACTGGTTTAGTTGCCAGCCTGGATGGTCAACGCTTAATCAAAGATACGATTACTGGCGCTACTGCTGATGCAGAACAGTTAGGAATTGAACTCGCCCAGCGCTTGCGTCCACAAGGCGCAAAAGAAATCCTTGAAGAGATTTTCATTCAAGTCAATCGCTCAGGTGGATTGAAAGAAGTTTTGCAAGAACAAGAATAGTTAGCTTTCAGCCGTCAGCGTTCAGCCGTCAGCTTTTTTATAAATATCTCTGACCCCACCCCAACCCTCCCCTTGGTAAGGGGAGGGAGCTAGTCTCCCCCCTTACCAAGGGGGGTAATTTTCGACTTTTGCTATTGGTCTATTAAATAGCTGATAGCTGATAGCTGACAGCTAATCGCTAATTGCTATCAATGCTCGGTATGATTTAACCAACCATTAAACGAAACGCACCCACTAAATATGCGGATTCTATTTGTTGCAGCAGAGGCAGCGCCAATAGCGAAAGTTGGCGGTATGGGGGATGTCGTTGGGGCATTACCAAAATTTTTAAGACGCATGGGGCATGATGTACGGATATTCATGCCTTATTACGGCTTCTTGCCCGACAAAATGGACATTCCCAAAGACCCAAGTTGGCGGGGTTATGCCATGTTTCAGGATTTTACCGTACATGAAAGTGTGCTACCTGGAACTGATGTACCCCTATACTTATTTGGTCATCCGGCGTTTTCCAATCGTCGGGTTTATGGTGGGGAAGATGAAGAATGGCGCTTCACTTTATTTGCCAACGGCGCAGCCGAGTTTTGCTGGAACTACTGGAAGCCAGAAATTGTCCACTGCCACGACTGGCATACTGGGATGTTACCAGTGTGGCTGAACCAAGACCCAGATATTACCAGCGTCTTTACAATTCACAACTTAGCTTATCAAGGACCTTGGCGTTGGTTTTTAGATAAAATTACTTGGTGTCCTTGGTATATGCAAGGTCACAACACAATGGCTGCTGCTGTGCAGTTTGCTGACCGAGTAAATACTGTTTCTCCTACTTATGCCCAGCAGATCCAAACACCTACCTATGGAGAAACTTTAGAAGGTTTGTTATCTTTTATCAGTGGCAAGTTATCCGGTATCGTTAACGGTATTGATACAGAACTATATGACCCAGCCAAGGATAAATACATCGCTCAGACTTTTACTGCCGATACGTTAGATAAACGCCGCGCTAATAAAATTGCTCTGCAAGAAGAAGTAGGTTTAGAAGTTAACGCCAATGCCTTTTTAATTGGTATTGTTAGCAGGTTAGTAGAGCAAAAAGGAATTGATTTAGTTCTACAAATTTTAGAACGTTACTTGGCGTACACAGATGCTCAATTTGTGATCTTGGGAACAGGCGATCGCTTCTACGAAACCCAGTTGTGGCAACTAGCCTCCCGCTACCCTGGTCGCCTTGCCACCTACTTACTCTATAA
>JBARVL010000403.1:0-2608 GCA_049646245.1 Crinalium sp.
TTAGTTGCCGTTAATGATGTCTCTTTTACAGTCCAAAAAAACGAAATATTTGGAGTAATTGGTCCTAACGGTGCTGGTAAAACGACGCTATTTAATTTAATTACCGGATTAATTAACCCTTCTAGCGGGCAGTTAATTTATCAGAACCAAGATATTGCTAAATTGCGTCCTCATCAAATTGCAGCTAAAGGTATTGCTCGAACTTTCCAAAATATTCGCTTGTTTGGCGACCTATCACCATTAGATAATGTGATTATAGCAAGGCATCTCCATACTAAAAGTAACTTTTTTACAGGAGTGCTAGGTTTACCGTCTGCTTTAAATGAGGAGCATCATAGTAAACAGAAAGCTTTAGAGTTGTTGGAATTGGTGGGTTTGTTGGATCGTGCTGATGAAAAAGCCCGTAATTTACCCTACGGAGATCAACGTCGCTTAGAAATTGCCCGCGCCCTCGCCCTTAACCCTGAAGTTTTACTGCTAGACGAACCTGCTGCGGGTATGAATCCCAGCGAAAAACAACAATTAAGCGAATTTATCCGCAAAATTCGCGCTCAGTTCAACTTAACTGTTATTCTAATTGAGCATCATGTTCCTTTAGTTATGGGTTTGTGCGATCGCATTGCTGTTTTAAATTTTGGTAAATTAATTGCTTTGGGTAAGCCTACAGAAGTTAAATCCGATCCTGCCGTGATGGAAGCTTACCTGGGAGCAGAATAATAAGTAGATCTACTTAATAATACGGTGGTAAGCAGAGGGGCAGAGGGGCAGAGGAGGCAGAGGGGCAGAGGGGCAGAGGGGCAGAGGGGCAGAGGGAGTTCAAAAATCACATCTTATATTTAATTAGGTTGACCTACTTAAACTAATGAGCAAAAATTAGGTGTTTCATCTGTGTTTATCTGTGGTTAATTATCTAAAATTTGACTAAGGAACCACGAGTTTTAATGAATATTAAAAATCCAGAAGTACATCAACCAACTTCTACGCCACTATTAGAAATTAGAGAAATCTACGTTAACTACGGTGGTATTCACGCACTGATAGATATTAATTTAGTTGTTAATCGAGGCGAAGTTGTCACTCTTATTGGTGCTAACGGTGCTGGCAAAACTACCACTCTCAGAGCAATTTCGAGGTTAGTTAACACTCGTAGTGGCTTAATTGTATATAACCAGCATGACATTACTCGCCGTCCAGCGCACGAAGTTGTACGCATGGGACTTGCCCATTCTCCTGAAGGGCGGAGAGTCTTAGCAAGGCAAACAGTGCTTGATAATTTGGAATTAGGCGGATATATTTGCTCTGATCCTAAACAGGTAAGTACGGATATTGAGCGTCAATTTGAATTATTTCCACGTTTAGCAGAACGTCGTCATCAACTAGCAGGAACTCTCAGTGGTGGTGAACAACAAATGTTAGCGATCGCTCGTGCTTTAATGTGCCGTCCCCAACTATTATTATTAGATGAACCTAGTTTAGGGCTTGCTCCCGCAATTGTACTAGAAATCTTTTCTATTATTGAAAATCTACGTTCTACAGGTGTAACAATTCTTTTAGTAGAACAAAATGCTAACCTAGCTTTACAAATTTCTGATCGAGGCTATGTGCTTGAAGCTGGTTGCATTACTCTCACAGGAAAAGCTTCATATTTACTTGCGGATGAGCGAGTAAAAAAAGCTTATCTCGGATAAACAATTAACAATTAACAATTAACAATTAACAATTAAGTAGCTCCACATTAACAGGACTTACGCAGATACACTAAATACAGGGGCAACCACAGGGGGATTGCCCCTACAGATGGTGTTTATTTTCATAATTTGCGTAAGTCCTGATTAAAAAAGATAAAATGCAAATCTCCCCTTCCCCTTAATAAGGGGAGGGGGTTGGGGGGTGGGGTAATGCGTTTAATTAGGTGTTTACTCTTTTTAAATCTGCTTACGGTACAGCCATCCCGCGTTGTACTGCTGGACGCTGCTGAACAGTTTCGACCCAGCGTTTCAGATTGGGATGATTGTCTAAGGTTAATCCTTGAAACTCATAGATAGCAATCCAGGGATATGTAGCAATATCAGCGATAGAATATTCATTACAAATAAATTCCTGATCCGCTAATTGTTTATCTAAAACACTATAAATTCTCAGTGTTTCCTTTTGATAGCGTTCAATAGCATAATCAATTTTTTCGGGTGCAAACTTTTTGAAGTGATTTAGTTGACCTAACATTGGTCCAACACTAGCCATCTGAAACATTAGCCATTCTATAACTTGAAAGCGGCTTTTTTGATCTGTCGGTAAAAATTTGCCTGTTTTCTCTGCTAAATAAATTAGAATTGCACCAGACTCAAAAATTGTCATGCCTGTGTCTTGGTCGATAATAGCAGGAATTTTGCTATTAGGATTAATTGCTACAAACTCAGGAGTAAATTGGTCGTTTTTGGTAATATCTATCTTATGGACGTTGTAAGGAAGTTCGACTTCCTCAAGCATGACAGAAGCTTTGCGTCCATTTGGTGTTGTAAAAGTGTAAAGATCAATCATTGTCGCTCGTCCAAGAATTTATTAAAATTAGTAATTAAGTGTAGTGTAGCTTCAAAAGAGGGACGCGATT
>JBARVL010000404.1:0-7962 GCA_049646245.1 Crinalium sp.
GGCGGTGAAATAATAGCGGAATAATAAAACGACCGCCAAAAGACCACAAAACTAACGCCAGTCCACCTAACAAGTAGGATATTCCTATTAGTTCCCCTTCGTAGTATTCATAAAGAATGTATACACCCCCGCCAAGTATCCCAATGGACAATAGCCCAGCTAACCAAACCATCAGGAAAATGAGAGGCGTGAAAACCATAATCCGAAACCTTGGGTGATTTTGTATTAGTAACTTATCAAGTGATATTGAGGTTACACCACAATCGGATTCATAACAATTCCACTTTTGGTATAAAATCAGTAAAACTAGGAAAAAAATCTGCCAAAACTAAGTTTTGAATAATTTGAAATTGCTCTAAAAATTAGACGATCGCTCTTTTAAAAAGATATTTAAGATGGTGAATTAAGCTATAATTTATGTAGATTTATAGGTTTTATAGTTCTCATTCTTATAGCTATTACTTCCAAAATAAGGATAAATTTAATATATGAGTGAAAAAAGTGATGGATTCAAAGTAGTTAGTGATAACCGTCAAGCCCGTTACCTCTATGAAATCCTAGAAACTTACGAAGCTGGGATAGAGTTAAAGGGTACAGAGGTTAAGTCAATCCGCGAAGGTAGGTCTAACATCAGAGATGGCTATGCCTTAATTCGCAATGGGGAAGCATTCTTAATTAACGTTCATGTATCACCACACCCTACTACTAGCCAGTATTTTAACCATGACCCCCGCCGTACCCGTAAATTGCTACTCCACAAGCAAGAAATCCGCAAGCTGATTGGCAAAGTGGAACAGCAAGGATTAACCTTGGTGCCATTAAAAATGTACCTGAAAAACGGCAAAGCCAAGATCAGCATCGGTCTTGCTAGAGGTAAGAAGTTACACGATAAGCGTCAAGACTTGAAGCAACGTCAAGACAAACGCGATATGCAAAGGGCAATGAAACGCGATTAGCTATCAAATTTAGGGTGGGATGCTGATAAGCATGATGTAGAGACGCGAAATTTCGCGTCTCTACTTACGGTGAGATCCCCCTAAATCCCCCTTAAAAAGGGGGACTTTGAATGTTCCCCCCTTTTTATAGGCGAAGCCTTCCCGAAGGGTAGGGGGGTTAGGGGGGATCAAGGTTTCAAGCTTTTGGTGCGTAATTCCTAACTGCACTGCCATTCAATCTTGGTCATCTGGGTGGCTGCCCATTAACAACCTGGGTGGAGTGTAATAACTAGCAATCATCGCCACCATGAACCACCAGAGAGTATTAACTTCAGGGCGATACCAAACAGTATCAAACAAGCCATGACCTAACAAACCTAGCATACCCGCGATCGCACCCATTAACCAAAATGCCTCACCGTTGGCAAATTTCCGCAGTCGCCCTAATTGGCGAACTCCTTGATTAAAAGTAACAATTAGCAGCCACAGGAAACAACCTAACCCAATAAATCCGGTTTCTACAGCAAGTTCCAACACTATAGAATACGCGCTGAGGGCGCTATAACGCGGGCTGACTTGAAATAGTGGATAAATTTTGTTGAAAGCAGTATTTCCTGGTCCAATGCCGAGTATAGGGCGATCGTTGATCATTTCAATCACTGCCGTCCAGACATTAATGCGGAAATTATTACTACTATCTCCGCGACCTGCAAACATACTACCAACGCGATCGCGCACTGGATCGACAAATGCCACCGTTAGTGTTAGTACCAGTGCCAAACTTCCTAACAGCAATGGTAACGACCACTTCCGCCAAAAACTCGGTAGATATACACTCCACCAGAAAAGCTGCAAAAGTAAGAAAGCGAAAACAATCAATACAAACCCAATCCAACCACCACGACTGAAAGTGAGGATCATACAGGCAGTATTGACAAAAAACATAGTTAATGCTAATGCTTTAGGCATCCAACCACGCCAAGCAAACATTGCTGCCAAAGATAAAGCGATCGCAGGTAGCAAATAAGCAGCAAGTAAATTAGGATTACCCAAATAGCTATAAACTCGTGTTGTTTTCGACAAAGGAGATGTCGGATCAACCCAAGTAGCTAATTGCGCTGCGCCAAAAAACCATTGACGTAACCCATATACACTTACAATCAAAGCTACGTGCAAGTAAACCGTAATTAACCAGGAACGTAGACGGGGCGATCGCACCACCCGTGACATCAAAGCAAAAAACAACAAATATAGAGTTAGCTTTGTCCAACCAGTAAAAGCTGCATTCTTTACCGGAGACATCGCCGTAGCCACCGTAGCAATGCCCCAATATAGCAGCACCAACAAGTTAATCGGCGTTGCAGCAGTTCTAGTATTATCAGATAGTGTCAGCAACACCCAATAACCAGCACTAGCCAACAACAACACACCCACAAGTTCATTCGCCACAAAGGGTGCTAAAGCAAAAACCAAGCTAATTAACCCTGCCCCTATCGGTTCAGCCCACTGCATCAACCAGCTACTTTGTCGCCACGCTTGCAGAGGACCAACCAAGCGGTAAAGATAGCTGCTACTGCGCCACTGATAAAGAGGCAAATCAGATAAAGTAAATCGTTGCCAAACTAAATTCATAAATTAGAGATTGAAGTTTGGGGATTGAGTTGCCCAAGTAACTTAACATTCAATAGATAAAACTCAAAATTTTTCCCAAACTTTAGATTACAGTTTCTCCTCCCCTGTTGCCAGATAAATAAGGCAAATCGACTACATAGCGATAACCCCACTCAGGCGAACCTTGAACTAAAATTTCGCCAGAGTGACATTCTGCTAAACAGCAACTGAGTAATAACCCTAAACTTTCACGAGAGTCATGGCAGACATCAGACTTAATTTTGAGATCCTCAGCATCGATCAAAACTTTCGCCAGAGGAGTACTTGTTAGCGTTGGGTTTCCCAAAGGTAAATAAGCATCAGCTAGTTGATCTTTAATAGCAGTAGCACTGTCCTGTAAAGCTTCGCAACTGTGAGCAATCTTAGCCCTACCAGACTGAGAGTACAATTCAACTTCAGGGAGGCAATCACCTAACCAAGGATGAGACACCCAAAGCGCAATATTGAGTTTTTCACTTTTATGAGAAAGATGGATACGCACCGCACACCCGACTTCTGCTGATTGAATTAAACTCAACAGCAGATAGTAGAATATCTGACGGATTTTATCTTTATCCAACAACCAAATCCGATTTCCAGGTTCTACCGACAACCGTAGCTGTTGCTGTCTATGTTTTGCTACTTGTTCCAAGCTTTTAATTGCCTGTTGGCAAACCATTTCAATATTTACAGGAGTTAGTTGAAGTTTTTGATGATTTTCATCTAATAAACCTAACGCTGTAATCTCATCCACTAAGGAAACTAGATTCTGACCGCTATTGTGAATAATATTTAAATATTCTTTTTGCTTACTACTTAAAGGACCATAAATTTCCCGACTTAATACACTCGTCATCCCCATTACAGAAGTCAAAGGCGTGCGTAATTCTTGGGTAAGGTGAGTGAGCAGTTTAACTTTAAGTTTTTGAGTAGAATCTTGTTGAGATTGATTATTTTGATTATTTCCCTGACTTAGGGAAATATTGCTAGCTGAATTAATCGTAATACTAGACTCTGACTGCCCCTTTTTACCTACTACTGATGATGGCACTAGATTGTAGCGAGGTAAGTTTGAATTGGTATACGGATCTAAAACTTTTGTTTGTTCAGCTTTTAGCAGACGGTTTCGTTCAATTTCCGTAATCACCATTCGAGCCAACAACATCAAGAAGTCGATATCTTTCCTAGTAAAGTTACGAGGTATCAGATCCATCACTGCAACTGTACCCAAACAGTGTCCAGATGCTGTAAGCATTGGTGCGCCTAAGTAAGCACGGATGCCATAATGCTGAAATAATGAACTTTTAGAAAATTCTTGATTTGTCCCTGTATCTGCAATAGCTAAGACTTGATGACTATCAACAACATAAGTGCAAAATGATTCACTACGAGGCAGTTGCCGAGATGTCAGCAACTCATTCATAAATCCCAATTGAGATAAACCCACAGCAGATCTAATCCACTGTCGATCTTCTGTCATTAAGCCTACAATGGCGATCGGTGCTTCCAAAAATCGGGAAGCTGAAGAAGTAGCTTCTTCAAACACTGGCACCGTGTCTGTCTTTAATAGACCCAACTCTGCCAAAATTTTGAACCGTTGCTGTTCTCTTGCTGCTGGTGTGAAATTATCAAGACGACAAAAAAGCCTACTTTCCTGACTTTCCATCACCATCTCTGCCCCAGTACTTGCTGCTATATTACTCATCCCAATGCGACTGCGTGAGTTAACCCTATAACTAAGGTTCCCTCTTAACAATTAACAATTAACAATTATCAATTAACAGTTAACAACGACCGATGACCGATAACCCCAGGGCTGTTTCATTGTCGTCAAAGAAAATTAGGTGGGCAGAGGGGCAGAGGGGCAGAGGGGCAGGGGGAGAAATTTCCCGAATTTTTCCACTTTTCTACAGGCAATCCCACCCAAATTATTTTCTCTCGTCACTGCGGAAGTAGCCCTGCTTATCAAGGGGGGTAATTGGCTCCCTCCCCGATGCCCTGGGGAGGGCTGGGGTGGGGTTAAATATATGCTTATTGGTCTAGTGATGAGGAAACTATTCAATCTAAGCTGGATCGTGGAGCGATGTAAACCCAGTGAGGCTTGGGTTTCATCGCTTTAGGGTGGGGAGGATGTCAAGCATCTCAACTTTGTAGCTGTCGCTTCAAAATTACCATGTGTGTTCCCACCACAGGACTACGGGCAACAATATTACCCTTAGTATCAGTGATTTCTAACTTACTGAAATCCATTTCTGCGGAGCGACTGAGCATTTCATCAGCTAACTTATCTTGCTTACCAGGCTTGATATCATACCAATCTGAACTCACCTTAATAATTAACAAGCTTTTAGGAAAATTCACCTCAAGCGACTGAATTAGCCCATCCGCATACTGATTAGTAATTCCAGTAACTTGATTTTGAATTGATGCAATCAAATTTTGCTCTGGTGTCAGTACTGGAGGTTTAGGAGAAACAACCTCTACAGGTTCTGGCTTGTTCGGGGCTTTTAATTCTGGTGGCGTTTGAATTTCTTCTGGAGGCAGTTTAGTGACATCAACTGGCTTATCAGGTGAAACTGCCACACTGATCCAAAGTATCAGCACAATTGTCGTTGCGATCGCACCAGTTAACCCCCAATCCGATAACTTTTGATTCACCGACGCTGGTAATAAACCACGAATCAGCTTTAAAACACCATTCCACACCCTCTGTACACTCTGGAAACTCGGCAAAAATCTATCTACAAAAGTTGGAGTCTCCGATCTTGACTCAGTTGTTTCACTCTGCTGTAATGTCTTTGCGGTTACAGGTGTCTGTTGTTCTGGCATTACTGGTGTAACTTCAACAGATTTAGATGCAGATGTTTCCTCTACCTTCGTTCCTGATACTACTTCTGCTGCTGGAGTTACCGCGATCGTCTCAATAGGTATAGATGCCACTATCTGCTCTGGCTTTTCAGCAACTGGTGGAGTCAACTCAGACACAGATGAGCTAACTTGCTTTGTCGGTTCTGCCTCTAATTTGTTCGCCACCTTTTCTAGCAGATTAATTGTTCCTCGCAAAACTTTAACGCTTTGAACTTTAAGCACAGGTTCGGTGCGTTTCCAAGTTTGCTGGGCAACCTGGCTTACCTGGTTTAAACTTGTTCCCGTCGCCTTTGTAGTTGATGAAACATTCGGTGTTGTAGCGATTGGTTTGACTGACTCTGACTGCTTGGCTTCATCCTGTGACATTTAATACCCCCTTGATTACAGCGTCAATTTGTAACAAATTTTAGAGATTATTAATGATTCGCTGCCTTTACAGCACTAATATTAGAATCTACCATGAGTTTTAACTCAGTAATTATTAAAACTTTATCCCTCAGACAATATACACAATGATTTAATATATACCAATAAAAACTTCTCATCATTGCTGCCAGTATTTAATGCTCAGGTGGCGTGCTTGTTTAATTACTTAATTGAGGGCTAATTAATATATAAGTTTTGGTAACTTGTATATTTTAAGCTAGGATGTATAAACAAGATGCCATTTTAATAATATGCCGAATTATTTTTTTTAATCAACTAAATTTTATAGTCAGATCGCATTTTTACCATATTACTTTAACTAAGTAAGTTCGTGCAAATGCGTCAGAGATAAACAGATATTCAACAACGCTTGACATTTGCCCATGAGTCTTAAACGCCGTCAGTTTCTATTTTTAGGTAGTATCAGTGGTTTTGGTTTAGCTCTTTTCGGTAAGAACCTTCTGGCTCAAATACCGAATCCTCGCAATTTAAAATCCCACCCCGCATCGAAATTAACCACACCAGCACTAAGCGAAATTTCTCGGTTACGCTTTGTATCAGTAGCAGACACCGGAACAGGTGCTAAAGGTCAATATGCCGTAGCTAATGCTATGACTCGTTATCACCAACAACAACCTTTTAATTTAGTGATTTTAGCTGGAGACAATATCTATAATAACGGTGAAATTGAGAAAATTAAAGCCGTATTTGAGCGACCCTATCAATCTTTACTCCAGCAAGGGGTTAAATTCCAAGCTTGTTTAGGAAACCACGATATCCGTACTGATAATGGCGATCCGCAAGTGCGTTATCTTGGTTTTAATATGCAAGGGCAGCGCTATTACACATTTCGTCGCGACTCAGTACAATTTTTTGCCCTAGACACTAATCATAATGCTGATTGGCAAACTCAACTACCTTGGTTAGAAACAGCACTTAGCAAAAGTAATGCACCTTGGAAAGTCGTATTTGGACACAATCCCCTTTATTCATCCGGTCACTATGGTGTAAATCAAGATTTAATTAGTAAGTTGACACCTTTGTTTAAAAAGTATGGTGTACAACTTTATATTAATGGTCACGATCACAGCTATGAACGCACACAACCAATTAATGGTACTACCTACTTAGTTTGTGGCGCTGGGGCGGGAGTGCGACCAGTAGGAAGTTCAGAGTGGACGGCGCATTCTGCAAGTAAATTGAGTTTTGCTGCGTTTGATGTGTATAGCGATCGCATCGTAATTAGTGGTATTGATACAGATAACCGCATTTTTGACCAAGGAACCATTAACAGAACGTAACAAATAAGCAGCCAATGTAGGGGCAATTTTCTTGTAGTTGCCCCTACCAAACTAATTAAAATATTTTAAGCTTTTGGCAGTAAGTTTTATTATATATTTCTCCTATCCACAACCAACCTATTATTAATTTAATATAGAAGCGATCGTATATTTAGGGCGCTGATAAAATCGAGTCATATTTATATTTGTATATGATTTTATAGTTAAATTTCTTTTAAGGTATATCTCTATTAAAAATGTACAAATTATTAATATAGAAAATTATCAAATAATAAATTAATACCGCAGGTAGATACTAATCATATTAAATAACTTCTAATCTTAGAATAGAAATATATTGGGAGTAAATAATTATGAGTAATCAAGATGTAAGTAATCAAGGAAAAGCTACAACTCCCCAAGCAGGTGCTGATACGCCAGATCGAGTTGCTGAAAATAACTATGATCGGGGCATTGTTCCTGCTGAAACAGCAGCCCGCAGAGAAAGAGAGAACGATGCCTTCAAACAACTCCCCTCAGAGAATACTAAAAATAACGATCAAACAAATCCTGAGAGTATTAATACAACCGAGGGCTATACAGTAGACAAAGAGGGATTGCTCAATAACTATGCTATTGAACCTGAAATGTACATGAATGAACCAGGGGATTTAAGAGAAGAAGCAGAAAATGACATTGAGCAACGCGCCCAAGATTTAGCTTCAGCAAATGATGATAAAGAGGGAGAACTTACTCTGGAACATGATACTCGTGGTAAGGGACCAGGAATTATTTAGTTGCTG
>JBARVL010000405.1:0-5821 GCA_049646245.1 Crinalium sp.
CCTATCTGCTGCTTGAGAATCAACTAATGGTAATTCAGTATTTTGTACTGGTTGTAAAATGACAACATCCCCAGGTAATAGCTGATTTACCAACCAACGCGCAGCTAAAAGTTCTCGCCTGCGTCCACTCCAAAACAACCAATCTAAGTTTGAAAGGTTAGGATTTTTTAGTTGAGATGTTACCTCAGCTAAAGAATTATTTATTTGCTGTATGCCATTGCGACGGGCTTGATAATGCCAAGTTTTAGGATGTACGGTGCGATCGCCAACACCACTTGCTGTAGAATCAATTAAATTATTAGCAATTCCTAAATCTTGGGTACTGTAATTAATTGTTGGTAAATCATGCCAATACTTCTCACCTGCTAACAACTGCCGAATTGCTTGTACTAAAACCTTAATCTTTGTACCTTTTGGACAATAGCCTTCAATCCCTGCCGTTTTTGCTGCTATTAGTTGATCTGTTCTTGACAGAGAACTAATTAATAATATTGGCAGTTGAGGATACTGAGCTTTTAATTGTTGACATTCTAGCCCTATTGTGGGCTGATTTTTGCTGAAATTAAGTTCTGAAATTACCAAATCAACAGAATAGTTTTTAGCAGTAAGTTCTGCCAATGTTTCTAAGGCTGTTTTAGGGTTATCCGCCTGGGCTACTATTTGCAGGTCGGTAAAAGATGCCAAAGCTGTGCTTAAACCTAACCGAAAAATTGGGTCGGGATCAATCAAAATTAATGAGGTGCGATCGCTCATCAACATCCTCCTGTAGCGTTGTAAATTAGTCGCTGCATATACTTAATGTTGAGTGCGATCGCGTAGCGACTCCGCAGGAGGATCGCGCCTTTTATGGGATAGTACCACCGATTGCTGGGATCAACATTATTGATCCCAATCTTACTGTGGTGGTAGCGCATTGTTCGTTTGATTGGTAGTAAACGGTGAATACCTGCGCCTTGGCGGTGGAGGTAATTCAGTTTGCCAGCGAGAGATCGCAGCTTGCGCTTGGTCATACAAAGCACGACCAGGGCGAATTTGAGAAGCCGTTAAAATCGCCGAGCCAAAACGCCCTTGTGCCGCTAAAGCATTAGCAGCATCGATCAGTGGTTGATCTTGAGCTATTTGAATCTGTGTCACCCAGCCATTAATTGCTACTTGTGCTTCTGATGATAGCGCCCGACCATAACTAATTTTACTAGCAGTTTCCACAGCAGCATTAAGATCCCCATTAGTCGCAAAAGCTCTTGCTAGATCCAAAATTGGTCGGTCTTCGATCACTTCAATCTGCTTATTCCACTGAGCAATCTCTGTTTGCGCGTCTGAGTGTAATGGTTGACCAACAGTAATTTTACTGGCATTAGATATAGCTGTCTGTAAACTCGCAAGCGTTCCTCTTTGAGCCAACTGTCTAGCAGTTGCTAGGGTAGATCGATCCTCAATCTGTTGAACTGCTTTACGCCAAGAAGCAATTAAAGTTTGGGATTCTATCCTGCCTGGACGTTTGATCCCAATTTGTTGTGCTTGCTCAAGTGCCAAATTTAAGGTCATAGGTTGATCGAAACTAGCAACAGCAGTAGCAACTTGCAGTTGTATTTGGTCTTTGAGGTGAGATTTCCAAAGATTTTCTTTTGCTGTAGCTTCTTTGTAAAGCGGACTAGAACGCTGAATCTGACGCACGGCTGATAAAGCGTCCAAAAATGCCAGGGGATTTTGCCCTACAGCTACAGAGGCAGCGCGGCTCAAATGAATCCAGTCTTGAGCTTCAGGATAAACTGAGACATCTGCTGGTACTCCTTGAGCTACAGATATCACACTTGCGAAATCTGAAGATTTATAGCTCGAAGCGGCAATATCTAACAGACTGCGGCTCCATTTTTGCTTTTCAGCTTGCGCCTGCCCTTTGATATAGCTTTTGGGATCGACTTTAGCCACCAGAGCGATCGCGCTTGTTAGCTGTTCTGGAGTAGCATATTTAGCTAAATCTTGCGCCTCTTGAAGTTGTTGCCAAGCTTGCTTTTCCATTGCAAGCTGTGCCGTTAGTTGAGCGTGTTTTGAAGAGCGCCAGTACTCATAATTTGACTGTAACAGAAACTCTAGTTTTTTCCATGCCTGTGACCAGTTTTGAGATTTTACCGCTTGCTGGAATTGACTGGTGAGGTCTTCTGCTTGCTGCCATTGCCCCTGCCAGCTTTTCATCGCCGCTTGTGCTTGCGGATAAACTAAGCTATTTCCTGGAATTTTACCAGCAATTGCCAAAGCTTCCTTAAGATTACCTTGCTTGAGCCGATTCTGTGCGATCGCCAGCAGATTTTGCGACCAATTCCCCATCATCCGTTGAGCCTCATTGTAAAGCGGATGGTTTTCTGGCCAAACCTTGACTACATCAACCGCCTTAACTAAAGAATCTAACGAACCCGACTCAGCATCCATCTGAGCGCAGTACAACCGTTCGCTATCGGTTGCCATTGGCGATATTTGCTGACAATTTGGCAGTGGTGGTAACGTCGTTAGCACCAACATCCCTATCAGTCCTGTCCCCCCCAGCAGCAGGATGACACTCAGCCACAATATTGACCAAGGTCCCAAATTAGGCAATCTCTCCATCAGATTGCCATCTCGGCTCACTGACTCAGTAGGATCGGATTTGGAGCGAAGTTGATTAAAATAACCCGATATCACAGTTTTAGAAACATTAGCGTTCTTTTCCAGTCGCGTCGCTAATGTGCGCCCCCCCTGCTTACGAAACAGTTCGGTCGCTGGGATAAGGATTCGCTGCAATAGTATTTTTGCCACGGATATTCTCTTATTCCTAATAATACATCTGTTGTTTTTAATAAGACAGCTACTCTCTTTGAGCAACAGTCAGATGGAAGATTTCGTACTGAAACAGTTTACCCTACCTGTACTCTTAACAAATGAATTTATACTCATTGCCAAGTCGGCGGTATTTACCTGAGTCTTAGATACTGGATACCAAATCTTGATCCCACTGCCCAACGTTTAGATTAGCCGTTACCCGCATCTTTACCACAAAACGTCACTCTTTGGAAGGCATTACCCCATATACGATGCTTGGGGGCAGTGCGTTAGTATTGGCTACGCTAACGCTATCTGCACAGAAGAGCGCAGAAAAATTGCGTGTATATGCTGTACAGAAGAGCGCAGAAAAATCGCGTAGCGTCTCCGCAGGAGAAAGACTTTAGCATCCCGAAGGGAAGGAATCGTCACCTATTAAGGTGGTAAGTGCTTTGTAGCTACCAGCCCTGATTAAGGTATTGGTACTAATTTTGACTGCACTAATTGCACAGTTTCAAACTTATTTTTTTAAAACTTTAGTTTAAAATATAACACGCATAAGTTTTTCCTGGTGCTAATTTACCGCAGAAAAACACAATAATTAACAATTGTCAATGACCCATCACCAAAAAAATGACCGAGATCCACCACAAAAACGATCCCGAAACTTTTAACTAATCCTTATTAGCTCTTCTGTTGAACTTTACGATAACCAAAAAAGTCAATCCGGTAATCTGTAATTTTTACACCTGTTTGTTGTTCAATTTGCTCAATCAAATCCTGCGGCAATTCCACATATATATCTAGTATTTGGTTAGTGTCTACGCAGTTGATGTGGCTATGAGAATCGCTGACATTACCATACAAACGCCCATCAGCACGCTCAACACACTCAATAATTCCGTGACTCGATAATGCCTCTAAATTTTGGTATACAGAAGTATGACCTATTTCCTGACCTTGCTGATTTAAGCGATCGTAAATTTCTCTTGCTGACAAATGCTCTTTAACTTGCCAAAGCAGTTCTAAAATAAACCGACGTTGACGACTGACACGCATACCCAATTCTTGGCAGCGATTCAGAGCGTCTTCTAAAGAGCCAAATGGTTTTACAGATGTCGCAGGATTTGGCATAGTCAATATCCTTTAGTGAACAAATATTAATCAGCCTTACCCTAGTTGCTATTCCTGTAACCAAATTTCAAAAAGCGAAAGGTACTGGAACCAATGTGGGGCGATTAGGCTGTGGGATTTTATCTAAAAATTATCAAACTTGACTGGTTTTGCATTTCTGATCAAAAATAAAATAAACTCATTACCACTTTATCGCAGATTTTATTTATCTGTCTGCTGGTATAGAGATAAAGTTATAGAACGTTATAAAAAAACAAAAGGTTGTTCCCAAATCATCGACCCAGCTTAGGATCAGTAGATATCCTGATGCACTGAAGACGATAGCGAAAGCCTCCCTGCTTCAGCCAGAAGTAAGCGTACATCCCGTAGTAACTTGTTTAAAGCTTCTAACTCATAAATTATTAAGATTAATGACAATTACCATCACGCTCACATCAGAATGCTTACAGAAATTGGATCTATCGTCAGTACAGACAATCATCAATCCGCTACTGCAAACTCAGGATCACAAAAGTGCTTTCACCTCCCTTGAGCAGCAGATAAGTTTTAATATTGAATATGCCCGCGATCCTGAAGATCCGCGAGAACTTTCAGAAATTCCAGAAGTAAGACTGTGGTTTATTCGCCTAGATGCTAGTTATCCTTGGTTTCCATTACTTCTAGATTGGAAATCTGGTGAACTTGCCCGCTATGCTGCCATGCTTGTACCACATCAATTTAGCCGCAAAGAAGGGATTCAGTACAATCCAGAAGCCTTAGAAATTTTTGTGATGCAAAAAATATTTGTGTTAATGGATTGGATGAACAGCCAAGGCATTGAAAGTAACTCTCGAATCAACTCTATGATTCAAATGTTTGGATATGAACTAGACGATGCCTTTTTTGAACAATTAGCAATTAGCAATTAACAATTAACAATTAACAATTAACAATTAACAATTAACAATTAACAATTAACAATTAACAATTAACAGTGTTTGGTTTTATTCTCAAATCCAGTCATAGTAAGGGCTTTACTCCTGTAAGGGCGTTGGCGGAGTCTGCGCGGAGCGCATACGGACGTTCGCCCCTACTCCTGCTATACTTAAGGACTCAAGCTGATAATTGATAATTGATAATTGATAATTGATAATTGTTTGTTAAAACTGCTGTAGAAAGCGCAAGTCGCTATTGTACAAACGACGAATATCATCAATTTGATGTAGCACCATCGCAAAACGCTCGACACCAAAACCAGCAGCAAATCCGGTGTAAACTTCTGGGTCATAACCCACTGATTTGAGGACGTTGGGATCTACCATTCCGCAGCCCATGACTTCTAACCAGCGTCCCTGCCACTGAACGTCTACTTCCGCAGAAGGTTCAGTGAACGGGAAATAACTAGCGCGGAAACGGATAGGCAAATCTTCGCCAAACATCTCTTCTAAAAAGACCTTGATAGTGCCTTTGAGGTCAGTAAAGGTTAGCCCCTCATCAACTGCCAAAATTTCAATTTGATGGAAAACTGCTGCGTGAGTTGCATCCACCGTATCTCGGCGGTAGCAGCGCCCAGGTGCGACAATCCGTATAGGTGGCTCAGAATCTTCCATGTAGTGAATTTGTACAGAAGAAGTATGAGTCCGCAGTAAGTTACCATCTGGCAGGTAGAAAGTATCCTGCATATCACGGGCGGGATGATCTGCTGGGGTATTGAGCGCCTCAAAGTTATAGTAGTCTGTTTCCATTTCTGGACCAGTAGCGACAGTGTAGCCCAGACCAACGAAGATATCCAACACCCGATCAATCGTGCTGTTAATGGGATGTACGCGACCAATAGGACGGTAAACAACTCCTGGCATTGTGACATCTAGGGTTTCAGACTCAAGTTGCGCTTGAATTTGTGCCTCTTGTAAGT
>JBARVL010000406.1:0-1623 GCA_049646245.1 Crinalium sp.
AAGCCTGAAACCTAGATCCCCCCAGCCCCCCTTAAAAAGGGGGGAAATTCAAAGTCCCCCAATTTATGGGGGATTTAGGGGGATCTCTGCGTAAATCCTCATAAAAAAGCCTCATTGCCTCCACATCGCATTATGTCCCTCTCTCCATGCCTGAAAACCAGACTTTCCACACCTTTAAAAATTGGTAACTTTGAAGTTAAAAGTCGGGTTTTACAATCTCCTTTATCTGGTGTAACCGATTTAGTATTTCGCCGCTTGGTGCGTCGCTATGCACCAGAGTCGATGATGTACACAGAAATGGTACAGGCGACGGGCTTGCACTATCTTAAGGAGTTGCCCAAGATTATGGAGGTAGACCCCAAGGAAAAACCGATTAGTATTCAACTGTTTGATTGTCGTCCAGATTTTATGGCAGAAGCAGCACAAAAAGCAGTAGCAGAAGGTGCTGATACAGTTGATATTAATATGGGTTGTCCGGTTAATAAAATTACTAAAAAAGGCGGCGGTTCTTCGTTATTAAGACAACCAGAAATTGCTGAGGCAATTGTTAGGGAAGTTGTTAAAGCTGTAAATGTTCCAGTAACAGTTAAAACTCGCATTGGTTGGAGCGATCAGGAAATTACTATCCTAGATTTTGCCAAGCGAATGCAAGATGCAGGGGCGCAAATGATTACAGTGCATGGTCGCACTCGCGCCCAAGGTTATAATGGCTCTGCTAACTGGGAATGGATTAAAAGAGTAAAGGAAGCAATCTCAATTCCAGTTATTGCTAATGGAGATATATTTTCTGTTGAGTCGGCGGTAAGGTGTTTAGAAGAAACAGGCGCAGATGGCGTAATGTGTTCGCGGGGAACTTTAGGTTATCCGTTTTTGGTGGGTGAAATTGATTATTTTCTAAAAACTGGGAAGGAATTACCACCAGCAACACCTGTGCAATTATTGGAATGTGCAAAGGAACATTTACAAGCTTTGTGGGACTATAAAGGCGAAAAGGGGATACGTCAAGCGCGTAAGCACATGGCGTGGTACTGTAAGGGGTTTGCTGGTGCTGCGGAGTTGCGGGGACAGTTGAGTGTAATTGAAACTGTTGATCAGGGTTTGGAGATGATTGATAGTGCTTTCAGTCTCCTCACGGTTTAATGTATCAACAGTTAGAGCATTTTTATCACTCATGTTTTTGCAACAGACAATTACAGATTTTAGTTCTGGGATAGTATCCCCAATCGCTTCTATGCCATTATTAGCAACGGTCGAGGCAGAATATTCACCACTTGTGCTTACCGGAGTTTTGCTGAGTTTAGTGGTGATTTATCTAGCCAGTAAACTTGGCGCGGAAGCAGCTAAACGTTTGGATTTTCCTCCAGTTTTGGGTGAATTGGTTGCAGGGGTAATTGTGGGGGTGTCGGCGCTACACCTAATAATTTTTCCCGAAAGTGGGCTGTCAGCTTCTGATTCAGGGGTAATGATGGTTATGCAATGGATTAATCATCTTTCTCCCGCCGCGCTGACAAGTGTATTTGAAACCAAGAGTGAAGTTATTTCAGTGCTGGCTGAATTGGGCGTGATTATTCTGCTATTTGAAATAGGTCTGGAATCGGATCTCAGGCAACTCAAAGAAGTGGG
>JBARVL010000407.1:0-4102 GCA_049646245.1 Crinalium sp.
GTCTGACTTGGTTCGATTTGAAGGTACACCCTATCAGGTCATTGGAATGCAGAACTTGGGAACGGGAGTCAAATTAAAAAACTATCCTGGAGTCAAAAATAAGGTAGTCAATGTGAGCAAAGTTCAATCCCTTTTAAGAAGAAAAGGTATCTGTAAAGTCGTCAATTAATTTGTTGTTTCCGTACCTCCAACAACCCGTAAGCACCATCCCCACACCATATAGGTACTCCAAGCTTGTGTTGGGATGAGCAACGAAGAAAGCTAATTGGGAGCTTGCACAAACTAAAAAATTCAATCACCAAAAATACCATGTTTTACAAGTTAAAACTTTCCTTGATAGCAGTCCTGCTAGGACTGAATATGACCCCAGCTACAGCTAAAACTGTTCAAATACCCATTTGCAGGTTAGATCAGTCAACAATTCATCAAGGCTGGTTTGTTCATGTCGGTGATATTGGGACAATCCTGGGAGTACAAACTATTCTGCCGCCTGGGGCGACTCTAACAATCTGTAAAACCTCCTACTTCAGAGGCAGCAGAAATCAACAAGATGTAGTAATTGAAGTTGGCAAATTTAGTAATGCTAAAAACGCCAAAAATTTTGGACAACGAATTTGGCTAGAAGTTAGCAGCAATGTTGCAGTTAACACAGGGCCACCATCAGGGGAATAAGCACTCCCTACCTAATTATTTGCAAATACAGTCGTCATTCCCTTAATGCACGGAATGCGACTTTTATTAATTTTAAATTATTTAACTTTATAAAACCGGAGCATCCTAAACGTGCAACTACAAACGAGGAGTGCCAATCAGAACAAAATTAGAATTCCAAAGGTAATGGTTGAGTTCCTTCAGGGTGAAATTCAACGCCAACCAGATAATAGGCGCTTATCGTTAGTAATGTTTGAGCCGATGGAAATTGACGATTGGTGTCAATTCTGGATTCCCATCATTCACCCTGATATACCAGCACCAACACAATCAGATACCAGAAGACCACGCGGGTATATGGCAGCTTGTAAAACTACTATAGCTGCACTTACACAAAGCAGCGAAAGTAGCGTAGAAAACTGGATATACGGAGATAGGGAATGTCCCCATGTTGTCAAAATGTACTTGAGAGCTATTCACCTGCTTTGGTTAATGCGCCGTCAGTTTAGATTTCCTATCAATTTCCCCGATTGCTAATAGAACAGAACAGGACGCGATCGCACTTAGCTGACTTATCAGTTCGCTTTTTTAGCAAGAAAATATTGTAATCATTAAACAGATGAAATTTGCAAAGCATCAATGCGAAAAAATCACCGCGCCCCATCACGACAAGACGGTTGAAGGCAGCAGAGAGAACACAATCGCGCAGATCGCGACAAATTCCCGTTATTAGCCAACTGGGTAGCAGAATCACGAAGCTACTGCTATAGAAAGGCACTTAAACTTCCAATTTCAAGAACTTGTCATACTACAACGAATGCGCGATTTTGCGGCAAAAATAGGACAAGAATCTCGCGCACTACTGCGGACTTTACCTGCTTATTAACGCCGAGAAATACTGAATTACTGGAATAAGTCGTATCGACCGAAGACTGCTGAATACAAGGCTTTCTTTTATCACCAGTAAAATACTTTGTGAACGAGAACGAAGATACCAAAAATTTCTTGAGTCAGCCCAATTAGCCAACCAGCAAAAGCGCCGAATTATTAGGATTTAAACCAAAACAATAAATCAAATTCAAATAACCAATAACACCAAAATTATAGCCATGCGCGGGCTTTTTTTATGGGAGCGCATAGTCAAAAAAGAGAATTCCCCCCAATTGGGGGGATATCGCCCCATATTTAAAAGCCCTGTCCTATATTTAAGAAGTAGCAAGTAGATCGCCACTGGCAATCAATCAGCAGTCAATCGGCAATCAATCGGCAATACTGCCCCGCTTCTAATAGAGAGTAACTAGCACTACCACTTGCTATCTAGTTGATCCCCAATTGATAGCTAATTGATGCCTATTAGAGTTCAATCAGTCACCCATTTGACCGCTATTAGTAGCCCAATGATTGACTGATTGATATCAACTGAACCTCCACCAGTTATCTGTTTGTAGTCCAACTGACTGCAAATCACAAGCAAGTAACAATCAATAAGTTAGCCAATAACAGTCCAATGACATACTGCACGTAAAATGTCCAATGTTGTAAGCATTTTGGAACCAAGAAACGTTACCCATGTTGTTGTAGAACAGCTACCTAACCGCAGTAACCTCAGAGCTAGATATGGTTTACATCCCAGAACTTTTTATGAATGGCATACTTTTCTAGAAATAGCCACACCACCAAAAAATGGATACTTTAAACTTCAAGATGTCATCCTCTTAGATGAATTCTGGATTGCTCAAAAAGTTTTCATGTTTAGCCAAGATGATTTTAAAAATGCCGTAATTCTCACCAAGGATGGCTCATTTGAAAACTTAGTTGCTCAGTACACCAGGATTCCTCTAATTGATTACCTCAAAAAATCTAGTCAATTTAGTCAGCATCCAGTTGTACTTGACACCATCGACCGAATTAACGAAGCAACAACAGAAGCTCTTTGAGCTTAACCACCACCCGCCCAATTCATTTATAGAACCAGGAAAAATTCATGGAATTGTTAGTTAAAACCTTAGCCGAATCAATCAAATCCACAGAGCAAGAACTACGTTCAGCCCTCAGCACGTTAGGATTTCAAATTGCTAGTAAAAAACGGCAAAATGTAGTGTCCGGTACGGTCAAACACGCACTACTTCTTGATAACACCGAGATAACTGCTGATAAAGCCACCAAGGAACTAGCTGCGATCGCACTTGAGTTCAGCAAAACCATTGATGAAGTAGCTACATTTATTGCTGAGTACAAAGCACCAGAAAATGGCGATGCAACTGATATGTCAGAAATATCAGAAAGTGCATCAACCATAGAGGACGAAATTGAACTAGAAGAACTAAAGGAAGAAACGCTTTCCGCGATTGATACTGCCGAACAAGCTATTCTGCAACGTGAAGCTAACGAAAACACTACCTTTGGTGATTTAGGTGGTTTAATTCTCGAAGCCGACTTGGTTATGAAATTACAACAAGGACGAGCTAGAGCTTGGGAAAATCCCAATACTCGTAAAGCTTTGGAAGGCTTAATCAAGCAAGGAAGCCAACACAAACTAGCAACACTGCTGGGAAAGCCTATGACGAATGGAGTGATGAAGCTCAAATCTCTAACGAATATCCTGAAACCAACATTAACAGTCAATATCACCTCAACGGAAGTCGAAAACAAATTACCAGCAGTCCGCACAGCAGCGCCATCGAAACTACTGGCACAGGCAAGTACTTCCACTCCCAACTCGACAACAACAGCAACATTGCCAACTGGGTAGAACAAGAAAAAGCAATCGCAATAACTTTAACGACGGAAAAAGTTGCCCTTTATATGACGAATGCGGGAATTTTAGCTATCGGTACGTCTGTGTCAATTCCCGCCGTTACTACCACGATGGCTCTAGCTACTACTCAAACTGCACCTAATTTTTTACAGGTATCAAGTGCAGCAATAGGCGGAACGGTAATCGGAGTAACTATAGGCATCTGCATCTTGCGATCGCACTACCGTCAAATCACAAATCAATCTTAGTTTTGGGACTGCACTACCACTAACCAAAAAATTATGACTCAAAATAATAACTGGCGCGATCGCTATGCCGATGCGCTGGATTTAGGAGAAAGACCTCAACAAGAATACATTGACTACGAGATTTTCGATCAAGAACCTGCGGGCAATCAACAAATGGTATGGATGCCTGGAGAAGGGCCAGTACCAGTTTACAATCCCAACAGTGTCGCAAGTTTTCCTTGGGAATCTTATCTAACAAATTCTTGGCTAATGGCAGGAGTTGTAGGGATACTAACGACATTGCTAGTAACAGTATTAGCCACTACTACTAATCAGAAAAATCAAGCTGTTGCTCCTGTTGATAATACTCTAGCTAACATCAATCAAGCTAACTATGTTCTAACCCAATCTAGGAGTGCCGAAGTAGTAGCAGTTACTAAATACGATTACAATCCAGGCGAAGTCA
>JBARVL010000408.1:0-12300 GCA_049646245.1 Crinalium sp.
ACTACCTGTAGACCTTGACGTAAAATATCAAACCAGCTAATTGCCTGACTAGCTTGGGGCGTACCTACAATCAGACTTGTCGCTACAGTCGCAGACAGCAAGGGATAATACCAAGGACGGCGGGAAGTACGCTTTAAAGAAGACAAAGAGGAAAACTTCATAGCAACTCAGATCACTTATATGAAAAATTTTTCAACTATAGCTTTGAATTACAGACGGAATTTAAGCTAATATGTTGCCATTTCAGTCTGATTTACGCCGTATTTCTTCTATCCCTAGAGGAATATTTTTAAATGACGATTTAATAGCCGATGGCTGACGGCTGAATAGTTGAACTTAATTTATGCAACTAAGCAAGAGCATGGTAATTTAACAAATGGCTTTAATAACAAGCATTTTCTATCTATAAGATTAGTAGACTAGAAAGTGTTTTTTCACAGTGACCAGTTATCAGTTACCTGAAACCGACGGTCTATGACTGTTACCAGTGACCAGTTACCTGTCACCAGGAACCGATGGGATATGACAGTTGATAGTTGAAGTGTCATGGGCTTGGTATCACGCTCTCACTTGTAACTTGTAACTTGTAACTTGTAACTTGTCACTGAAGATAAAGCTGTTAGCGGTAGCTAGGACAACTTTTCATGGCAATTTTGGATTCTCAAGGACGGCTGTTTGGTAAGGTAAGCATTTTAGATTTTGCTGCTGCCTTAGTAATTTTATTAGTTGTGGTAGGAATTTTCTTTGTACCTGGAACTGCTGGTTCTGTAGCTCAAACGGGTGCTACCAAACCTGTTGAAGTCGATGTACTTGTTAGGGGTTTAAGTGTACTAGATCCCAAGGGTTTAATCGATCAATTCAAGCAGGAAAAGAAGACAAATATTATCATCCGTAATCAACCTTATGGTCAGGTTGATATCAAATCTGTGAAAATACTACCCAGGACAGTGATTGTTCCGCAACCAGATGGAACTGCCAAAGCACTTCCCGATCCTAGACCGGACGCTTATAGTACTGATATGTTGATGACGCTTGGTGGACAAGCACAAATAACTAAAAACGGACCAGTATTAGGCAACAGTAAAATCAAAATCGGTACACCACTGGCGTTAGAAGGCTTAAATTATGACTTCAATGCTAGTGTAATTGCTGTTCGCGTCAAGCAATAAACTTGCTAGTTAAAATTAGACACCTAGACTCAATCATTGTAGAGACGTACAATGGTACGTCTCTACAATGGTGTATGCAACTATTCCAACCACTTTAAATATTGCCGGATTAAACCAATAGTTACTGCTGGTAATTCTAATTGTGGCGTTAGTCCTACATCATCTAAAGATTGAAATACTTTAATTGCTTGTGGGTTAAGTGCAGTTAGTCGCTTACCAATTTCTGGACCAGTAAATTGCGACTGTTGACCCCAAATCATCGCAGTAGGAGTATTTAATTGAGTAATATAAAGCGATAAATCAAAACATAAGTCTCCCCGGACAAAAGCCAATGCGGCATATTCAGCATTAGGTTGTTGGGCAGATTCTAGATAAGCTTCTACAATTTCTTGGTAAATACGATTAGGACGGGCAAATTGACGTTGTTCTAAAAAACTGCGGATGCCTGTACTGTTAGCAACACCCGCATTGTAGAGTATGCGATCGAGAATAGGAGTGCTAATGATTTGGGCAAAGAAACTACGAGTATAATTTTCCCCAAAATCAGACAAACCTGCTGCTGTTGTTAAAATCAGAGATTTGAATAAATCAGGTCGGGTGATCGCCGCCCGAATACTAAAAGCTGCCGTTAGGGAAGAAGCAACTACTGTTACCGGAACAGTGCAAGTTTGCTCAATAAACTCAATGATTGTAGTGATATAATCATCAATTTTATAATTACGAGCAGGATGCTCAGACCGTCCCCAGCCAATTAAATCCGGTGCTAAAATTCGATACTCACTCGCAAAAGCTGGATAAACTTTCGACCATTCATAAGCCGAAGAACCCCCACCAAAACCATGTAAAAAAACCAAATTAGGTAGATTAGTGAAATTACTACCATCTACTACTTCCCAAGGTGTTGAGCCTTGTGTGTAGTAAACCATGCGACCTAGTGAGGTAACTATAGACTGCTGTTCAAATCCAGGGGGCAGAATCATAAGCTGTTGTGTATTTAAATTGTATGTTTTAGAGGGAGAGGAGGGAGGAGAGAGGAAGGAGAGAAGAGTGTAGAGTAATTTTTCGATTAAAAATGTCTAATTTAAATGCGCCTTAGCTTATATATATTTATTTTGTAGCTTTTATCATCACTGATGGTGGTTACTCAAAACTTCTGACTATAGGTTGATTACCCAGTAAAGCCAGTATTCTATTACGATAGAAGCCTGCATAGGTATAATTTATCTCAAAGAAGCAGGAAAGCAACGTGGCACAAGCGTCGTTTCCGTGGCAGCAACTCGTTAACCAGATGCAACGCTTATCGCTGGCACAAGTAAAACTAAAAACTCTCAAACAGTTTCAGCTACGCCGTTTTAAAGGACCAGGTGGCTGGCTACTGGCTTTAACGCTCTTTGTAGCAATGCTGTTTTGGAACTGGAAACTCCTTCTAGCAACTAGCACAGGCGTATTTATCATGTTGCTAGTTTATCTGATGCAGGAGTGGGACTGGCAAGTACGTTGGTCTGAACTGCGTCGGTTATTCGGTGGCTCAAATCGGCAATTAACTCTAGCGGTGGGTAGTGGGGGCATTGCCTCTCTCAGTACCTACATGGCTGTTTCTATATGGGTAGAATCAGATAGCCCTTGGATAGGCGCAGGTGCGATTATTCAAGGTTTAGGAACTTTAATTACGATCGTACTGCTGGTTTGGCAAATCATTAATCGTCAATTAAGGCAAGATGAGGCTAAACTCAACAATTTGTTGACAGATTTGACAGATAATGATCCATTAAAACGTCTGATTGCAGTTAGGCAGCTTACGCAACAGATTAAAGACCATCAGTTAGAGCGAGATCAGCGCCGTCAGATTAGCGATTATTTTGCTTTAATGTTGAGTCGTGAGCAAGAATCTGTAGTCAGGAATGCGCTACTTGATGGCATCCAAGTTTTGGATAATACCCAGATGTCTGCTAAAGGTGCTAAACCTTTACAGATGCCATTAACAATTAAGCGTTCTACAGAAAAAATTAGTCGTCATTAGTCTGGCTTGCAAAGATAGATAAATATATTCCAGGGATGTCAGGAATGAGCTTTAACGAGGAAAAATCAAATGATGGCAGAGAATAAATCTATCCTTACATTAGCTGTCGATATTGGCGGCAGTGGCATCAAAGCTATAGTATTAGACGAAGCTGGCAAACCCCAAACTGAGCGTAACCGCGTGGAGACTCCACAGCCTCCTAAGCCAGATGTGGTAATTAATGCGATCGCTTCCTTAGTAGCCACACAAGGGGCATTTGACCGCGTATCTGTCGGCTTTCCTGGGGTTGTCCGTAACGGTATTACTGAAACAGCAGCAAACTTAGATTCTGACTGGTTAGGGTTTGATTTAGGTGCAGCATTGTCGGATCGTTTAGATAAGTCTGTACGAGTGATCAATGATGCCGATATGCAGGGGTTTGGCGCGATTTCAGGCAAAGGAGTAGAACTGGTTATCACCTTGGGGACTGGCTTTGGTTCAGCACTATTTCTGAATGGTAAATTAGTGCCTAATTTAGAGTTAGGACACCATCCGTTTCGTAAAAGTGAAACCTACGAACAGCAATTAGGTCGTGCAGCTTTAGAAAGAGTTGGAGAGAAAAAATGGAATAATCGCTTAGAAAAAGCGATCGCTGCTCTGCAACATCTATTTAATTATGATTTCCTCTACATTGGCGGCGGTGAAGCTAAAAAAGTCAGCATCTATCTACCACCAAATATCAAGATTGTTCCCAATGTTACAGGTTTATATGGTGGCATTGCTTTGTGGCGAGAGTAGATGCAGTTACCAACAATAAAAATCTTAGCTATCAGCTATGCGTAGTTTTGGTACGCATATCACTAGCGATTTGCTTGGCTCCCTGATTAAGATCATTCATAGCAGCAACTACCTGTTGAATCGCGATCGCTTGCTGTTTAGCATTCAAAGAAATTTGTTGAGAATTTGTAGCAATATTATTCACAGCAGCTACAACACTTTCAACAATATTTCTACCTTCTTCTGTCACCTTAACCGTAGAATTAGTAGCTCTCTGAATATCTTGAACTAAAGCATTAATTCGTTCTGCTGACTTCTTACTTTGGTCAGCAAGTTTCCGAATTTCTGATGCTACAACCCCAAATCCTTTACCATGCTCACCCGCCCTTACCGCCTCAACAGCAGCATTGAGCGCCAACATATTAGTTTGATTAGCTAACTCACTAACCAGTGTAGAAATCATCCCAATTTGTTGGGTTTGTTCACTTAAATGTTTAATTTCTTCACCTATCTGCCCAACTTTTTCTCTTAAGCTAGACTCTTGATATACTTGCGAGTTATCTGTTTGTTGATTACCATCCACCAAGCTTAAAACTTCTCTAGTTCCAGCAGCAGCAGCTTCAGCTTGAGAAGCCGAAGCTTGCGATGAAGCACTTAACTCATCCATTGTGCTAGTAGTTTGGTTCACAGATGTAGCTTGTTGCGCCAGCGCGTTTTCTAATTCAGTCGTTCTAACTTCTAGCTCTTTTGCCATCAAGTTTAAAGAATGAGCCAGACTACCTAGTTCATTTTGCCGATAATCTTCAACAGTAATATTATAATCTCCCTGAGTAATTCTATTAGTTGCATCCATTAGTTTTTCTAACGGAGCAGCAATTTGTCGGCGTAGAACCATAAAAACTATTGTAATTACAACTAAGAGAACAGCCAAACCAATAAATAAAGTAGAACGTGCTATTTCCACAGCTTTTTGGATCAAAATGGATTTAGGCAAAACTGTGACAAAATACCAATCTGGTCCTGCCAGTTTAGTAACAGCAAGATACTCCCTATCTTGGGGATTATCAATAATTACTTGATTCGATAAATTTTCATTGACTAATTTTAAAATGTTTTTTAAATTAGCATTTGTTGACTCAGAAATATTAAATACGCCTTCCTTTTTCTGAATCTCATCCATTAATTTGGGGTGAGCGATTAAGCGCCCATCTCCCCGAAATATAATATTATAACCGCCTTCTATATTTTGATTAACTGTTCGTTCCAGTAATTCATCCAGTAAAACATCATGTCCGATCGTGGCAATGTGTCTCCCATTTAAATCTACAGGTGTTTCAATAGAAACCATCCAGTCCTTGGCAACCTTGTCATAATAAACACCTGTCCAGACTGTTTTCCTGGCTGGATTTTGCTGTTTGGTAGCTACCGATACATATTCTTCGTTAGGCATATATAAATCAGCCGTCGCCTCCTGCACCCATGTAGGAAATTTCGGCCAGTAAAGCACCATAATATTTTCAGGGGTGGTAATATATGTGTTCTGAAAACGGTTGACCCAAGCAGCACCGTAAGAATTTACTAAATTGTAAAAAGTCAGTACACGACGGCGAATATCTGCATTAATATTTACGGATTTGCCAATATAAACACCAGCCTGTTGTGTCCCATCAAATTTTTCAGGACGATTGCGGATTACTTGATCCTTATATCTCAAGAATAACTGCTCAAATTGAGCCTGTGGATCTTGATTTTTATTAGCTTCTAGCCGTTTTAATAATTGCTGTTTTAAAATAACATGATTATCTTGAGCAAGGAGGAATATAGCTTTTTCTCGTTCGCCTCTTTCTAAAACATATTTTTCTAGTTGCCCCAAGGTTTGCGACTTAATGCTATTGAAAACCTGAAAATAACTAATAGCTGTAGAAGCAACAATTACACTAGCAACACCTACTGTAATCTGTAGCAGTGTTTTACGAGTAATAGAGCCTCTTTTTAAAGGCGCTGTGGATGAGTTGTTATTTGGAAGCTCACTATTAGCTTTGTCTGAAAACATTTAAGTACTTATCAAGAAAATAAAAGATACAACGGTGATTGCAACCGTCAAAAAACTAGCCAGCACCCTGTAATTTTTTATATTTTAAAAGTGCGAACTCACACTTTTATCCATGCAAAAATTCTTTCTATCATAGCATTAGCTTGTGAGGAATAACCACCGCCAAACAAGTTAAAATGATTCAAAATATGATACAAGTTGTAAATTACTTTTCGCTGTTCATAACCTGGAGCGAGAGGGAAAACTTCGTTATAGCCATGATAAAAAGCGGGTGGAAATCCACCGAATAATTCAGTCATGGCAAGATCTACCTCGCGATCGCCCAAATAAGCTGCCGGATCAAAAATCACAGGTTCTCCTGCTTCCGTAAAACCAGCATTTCCTCCCCACAAATCCCCGTGTACTAAAGATGGTTGCGGCTGATGTGTTAGTAGATCTGGAATAGCTTTAACTAAAATATCTCCCTTGGAAAAATTTCCACCTCTGCCCCTAGCTAGTTTTAATTGATAACCAATCCGATATTCTGCAAAAAACTCTGCCCAATTTGCTGCCCAAGTATTAATTTGTGGTGTAGAACCAATCGTATTATTTATTTCCCAACCAAAAGTACCGAAAGCGGAATTTGGGGGTGTCCATTGGTGCATTGCTGCTAGTTTACGCCCCATTTCTTCCCAGTTTTGATTGCCACTACCACGCCCTAAATCTAGCCACTCTAATACAATGTATGCAAAATTAGATGCTGTCCCCCAACAAATAGGTTTAGGAACCCGAATAGTTTGGGTTTCCACCATTTGCTTCAGCCCCAACGCCTCAGCGACAAACATATCAGCTAAAGACGCTTGATTGAGTTTGACAAAATACGTGCGTTGACCATTACTAACAGCATAGCCTTGATTAATACAGCCCCCACTAACTGAGCGTTGGCTATTAATAGAAAAATTTTCTTTTGTTACTTCAGAAATATGATTAGCAATTTGCGTCCACATTGTTAGGTTCTATCACGTCCGGTTGATTAGTTTTTATTGCTACATTGGTGCAGAAACTTACTCCCTTCCCGCCCAAAAAATACCTATTTGAAAAACCGCCAAGACGCAAAGAACGCCAAGGAAGAAGAAGAATATGAGCAGTAATCTTTTAGTGGGAAGGGAGTAAGAAGCTTATCCCCCTGTTACTTGCGGTTTTAATAATATAATCTTTGACCGGACATAATATTTAACTAGCAGAGGGTTTGCTAACAATCACACCGTAAGCATCTGGAGATAAATATCGTTGCGCGGCTGTTCGCAGAGCAACAGCATCAAGGGCTTGAATTCGAGCAGGATAATTTAAAGCAGGAGCCAAATCACCTAGCATTGATTGATAGTAACCGTATAAACCTGCACGTGCGCTCGGTGTTTCATTGCTAAAGATAAACCGATTTGCCACTTGGGTTTGTAAACGGGCAATCTCTGCTTTCGTGATCAACTCTGTTTGGATATTACGAATGTGTTGAGCGATCGCACTCTCAACCTCAACTAAATTTTCTGCTGGTAACTGCGCCCCAATATAAAATAAACCTTGCAGCAGATGCGTAATATTACTAGCTCCAATTTGCGAAACCAAGCGCCGATCTTCCCGTAAATCTCTCACCAACCGAGACATCCGACCATGACTTAAAATTGCTGCTAAAACATCCAAACCGTAAGTCTGGGATAATTGATTAAACCCTGGAACCCGCCAAACCATCACTAACCGAGCTTGCTGAAGGCTATCATCAACATATTCTTTCCGCACAATTTCTTGAAAAGGTTGTTCAGGTTCAGCAATCAACTTTTGAGCTTCGTAAGCAACAAATGTGCTATCCCATGCTGAATTTTCAGTTAGCTGAGAATCTTGGATAAAATCATTTCTAACTTTTTTGGCATTAAAACTTTCTGTTACAGTCTCAATCAATTGCTCAACAGGTAGATTCCCTACAGCTACCGCCGTCATTGAACTTGGCTGATACCATTGGCTATGAAAATCCCGCATCTGCCCCGCAGTCAGCTTTTCAATTACCTCTGCGGGTCCTAACACTGGGCGGCGGTAAGGTAATTTTCCAAATGCTACATCAATCGACCTTTGGTAAATCCGACGGCTAGGATTATCTTCTGAGCGGCGAATTTCTTCTAAAACTACCAATCGTTCGCGTTCAAAAGCTTGATCGGGAATAGTAGGATTCATTACCACATCAAATTGCAAAGGCGCTAAATCAGCAAAATCTTTGGGTGCAGTTGTGATGTAGTATTGGGTATAATCCTGGCTGGTAGCTGCATTAGTTACAGCCCCTCGCTCCTCAACTTTTCGCTCAAACTCTCCACTTGGCAGTTGAGGTGTTCCCTTAAATACCATGTGTTCCAAAAAGTGAGCCATGCCGTTGATCTCTGCTGACTCCACAGCAGAACCAACACCTACCCAAATACTAAGATTAACAGCTTCCACTGGTAGTTGCTCGGCTATAATTGTCAGCCCATTAGGTAGCTTGTGGAGTGTAGGCGCATTTAATATGGAAGGCTTAAGTAGGGTTGAGATCATGAGTTTTTTGCCGATCAGCTTTTTCTTTTTTAATCTTACTCATACCTAACTGAGGATTTCTTAATTTCCCACACTTCGCTGAGAAACTAAAAATTCACGCAGGCGCAGCAAGCTAAAGGTTTGACTTAAATTTAAGGGCAATACAGATATACCTTCCAAGCGAGACTGCACCCAACCTTCACCCCAATACCATTCGTGATAACCGTCAATTCCTTGGCTTAATAACAGACGTAAGCAGTTAAACTCTGCTACATCTACTTGATGTTGGATGACAACTAATCCAATCGAGCTATTAAATGTTAAGCCTTGATGTAATTCTTCTGGTAGTCCAGATGCAAATTGCTGAGGTAAAAGCCATTGGCGCAGATGGCTAAGACGCACCAGACTATCGCGAATAACGCTTGCTGGCGCTTCAACTTCAATACGGATAGCACTCTGTTGAAAGGTTCCTAGCATATTTCCAATTCCTTCTCTTGAGAAAAGTTTTTACCTGATACTCAGCTTAACGAGGAACAAGGACTTCAGCCCAGCCGTGATGTTCGTTAAGATCAAAGTAAATTTGTTAAAAAGCGTAAAATTTTTCATGGCTGATCAGTTAATTCGTGCTACTGCGGCTGATGGTGGAATTAGAGCCGTTGGTGTCATTACAACTCGCCTCACAGAGGAAGCTAGAAGGCGGCATAAGCTTTCTTATGTAGCTACAGCAGCATTGGGACGCAGTATGTCTTCTGGACTGTTGTTAGCTTCTAGCATGAAACCACAGCAGTCAAGAGTTAATATTCGGATTAAAGGTGATGGCCCCTTGGGTGGACTTTTGGTAGATGCTGGATTAGATGGAACGGTACGCGGTTATGTAGAAAATCCATCGGTTGAGCTACCACCAAATGCTAGAGGCAAATTAGATGTTGGTGGAGCTATTGGTGAGGGTTATCTTTATGTAGTGCGTGATGTCGGATTTGGCTACCCATATTCCAGTACTCTTGAGCTAGTTTCTGGGGAAATCGGTGATGATATTGCCCACTATTTGCTAAATTCAGAACAAACTCCTTCGGCAGTGGTTTTAGGTGTATTCGTTGACGCTGATGGTGTGCAAGCATCGGGTGGTATATTGCTGCAACTGATGCCCAAAGCAGCAACAGACGAGGCTTTAGTAGAAACATTAGAATCACGAGTTGCTAGGCTATCAGGCTTTACCCCATTGTTACAAGCAGGTAAATCTTTACCAGAAATTTTTCAACAACTGTTGGGAGATATGAATCTGGTAATTTTTCCAGAAGTGCAAATGTTGCGTTTTCACTGTGGTTGCTCAAGGCAGCGAGTGATGGGCGCTTTGAAAATGCTAGGAGTTGCAGAACTACAGGATATGATTGAGAAAGATAATGGAGCAGAAGCAACCTGCCACTTTTGCGGGGAAGTTTACCAAGCTAATAGTGATGAATTAACTGAACTAATTGAAGATTTGCGATCGCAACCTGTTTAGTTTTTTAGTGGTTGTTAATTCTGGTGGTGTGAGGCGTAAGGGATTTGGCAATGTTTTAGAGCGGTTAGTTGCAACTAAATAAATTAGCCTGAAACTATCGCTTCATGGTGAGCAGGAATTAAGCTAATTGCTTTTATTTCTAACGATGTAGTTATTTCTTTCAAGGGGCAGTAGGATTACAACTACTGCCTGTGTCATAAAAGATTATATAAGACAAACAAGCGGGGTTGTATAACATGGCTAGAAATCCCGATATCCCAGATCGTTGGTCTGGTAATAAGTCTTCAAATCGCGATCGGTTAGCACCCCCACACCGACGCGGGAGACGATATGGGCATAGGGTTAGCCCAATGAGAGAAGAACTGGAAGATGATACACCGAATTTGGTGATCCGTTGGGCTAACCGTCTGCGCTTGCCTACCAGCTTAAAGTTTTGGGCAATAGTGACAGTGGTTGTGTCTGGCACATTTGGATTTACGGCGATGGCGTTGCTGTTTAAGCTACCAGCACTACCAAATTGTCCAGCAATTTATTGGCCAATGGCTTCAGCTTCGTTGCGAATGTATTGTGCTGATTTGGCAGCTAGTAAGCAGACGGTGGATGACTTGTTAGAGGCGATCGCATTAGTTGATAGTTTACCCTCTAACCACGAGCTTAGACCTGTAATTAACAGCAAAATTGAAGAGTGGGCGCTGGATATTTTGAAACTGGCAGATCAATCTTTTCAAGATGGTAAGTTGGATGAAGCGATCGCTACGGCTAGAAAAATCCCCTCTAAAACCCCAGCATATAATTTAGTAGAGGCACGGATTGAACATTGGCAAGCAGTTTGGTCACAAGCAGAAGGGATTTATCAAAAAGTAGAAGAATTTCTGCGTTTATCTAAGTGGCGTGAAGCTTTTCGAGAAGCTGTTAAACTAACTAACTTATCGAATAATTATTGGTCAACTACTAAATTTGATGAACTGGTTAATCTGATTCAGGTAGCTAAAGAAGACAGTAATAAGTTGGATAAAGCTTATAAATTATCTAAAAAAGGAGGATTAGATAATCTCTTAGAAGCAGTTAATATAGCTGAAAAACTAGGATCTCAAAGTTATGCTTATAAAGAAGCCCAAGATTTAATCGCCAAATGTGGTCAGCAGCTTTTAGAATTAGCGCAGGAATTGCTAGATCAGGGAAACTGGCAAAGCGTCCAAAAAATTGCTAATAGCAAATCTCCCAGCCTGAAACTAGATGCAGAATTTCAAGATTTAGGTGACTTGGCTAATGCCTTATCTAGCGCTCAAGAAGGAACGATTCCCAACCTTGAACAAGCAATAACTGTTGCTCAAAAACTTACTAACGACCGTCCTTTATACGCTAAAGCACAACAATTAATTGGGCGTTGGCAGGTAGAAATTCAAGATGTTGCACATTTAGATCGAGCGCGTACTTTTGCTAGTACTGGTCAAGTAAATGATTTAAGGATAGCAATTGCAGAAGCCCAATTAATTCCAGGCAGTAACCCTCGTGGTAGTGAAGCAAGAAATCAAATTAATACTTGGGTAGTTCAAGTAGAAACTATTGAAGACCAACCATTATTAGATCGCGCTGAACAGATGGCGAGTTTCGGCAATATTGGTTCTCTCCAAAATGCGATCGCCCAAGCAAGCCAAATTCGCCGAGGTAGGGCGCTTTATCAACAAGCTCAAAGTAAGGTAGAAGATTGGACTCAACAAGTTCAGCGTATGCAAGACCAACCTATACTCGATCAAGCCGACACTCAAGCGAGTTTAGGCAATTTGAGCAGAGCCATATCTGTAGCTCAACAAATTAGACCAGGACGAGTATTATCAGGGGAAGCTAAAGGTAAAGTTCAAAGATGGCTGGATCAGCTTCAACGTTCGCAAGACCAACCTCTGCTTGACCAAGCCCAATCTCAAGCAAATGCAGGTAATCTCAATGATGCGGTCGTTACAGCCCAACAGATTAAATCAGGAAGGGTGCTTTCCAGTGCGGCGGCTGCCAAAATTAGAACTTGGCAAACACAATTACAAGCCGAGCAAAATCTCAACTCAGCTTACCAGTTAGCCAATAACAGTACCCCAGAAGCCCTAGCAGCCGCTATTCAATCAGCGAGACTTGTACCTACTGCCTCTAAATTACGCGCCGACGCTAACGACGCAATTAATCGCTGGAGTAATCAACTCTTAGCAATGGCGCAAGCAATGGCAGTTAGAGATGTACAAGGTGCGATCGCGATCGCTAAAAATATCCCCCCCAGGAC
>JBARVL010000409.1:0-7176 GCA_049646245.1 Crinalium sp.
CAACACTTCTTTTCTGCCAGAGAAGATGTTTAATTACAGTCCGCAGTGTTCAGAACTAGAAAACGGATTGTCAGTCCTATATTCTGAAGTGCCTATATATTCTGAGAAAACGTAGTATTCCTGACATACCGGAATACTTAGGCTAATGACGCGCCTCTTAATTTCTTAAGAAGCCCACACAAGTTCGCGGTATAACGAGCTTGTGTGTGGAGTCGTCACGAATCAGGAACTTGCAATGAAGAGCGTGACTACTGGACAGTGGATCGGGCGATGTTTATGTAAAGCTCACGTCGTCCATTTCCACGATTGGGGGATTTATCTCGCTGTTGGCTATTGCTAACTTGCGGTTGCTCATCAATTTCTGTAGCAGCAGTAGATGGTTGTGCAGCTACAAAACTGAATGACAAACTTAACCCTATTAACGACAGGGTTGCACCAAACTTCGTTACCATTGGGAATGCCTCCTTTTTTTTGGGTAGGACACCTCTAGATCAGCGATCTCCCCTGGTAAGGTAAAAGCTGATCTAGGGGCATCAACTTTTTTTTATGTGACTGATCTGTTATTTGACTATCGAGTATTTAAACGTTGGATCGTGAACTTTTAATGCTCCGTAATCCTCTGTTACCACCCGATGCCAACCTTCAGTCAGTCGGCACACTTCTACTACTTTGCTGTCTACCAAAGTTGTACTTGGACGACCAGCTTGAAATAGCGGAAACTGAATGCGATCGCCAGGCTGAAGGCTGCCCAACATTTTTTGTGTTGGTTTAGTTTGGGTTTGAGTTGTCATAACAATTCAACCTTTGTTAATTGGTTTGATTGTGAGTGCTAGTTACCAGAACTATTTAGAATTCCATAACTAGGTTTTCCTCTAATGGCGCGATCGCGCCTCTGACATCAGTGATGAAGGCTTTAATTGCAGCTAATCCTGTGAAGCGGTTGCCGTTACTGCTGCGGTATCCGCGTGCAGTCCAGCCTGTCCAGCCAGCTTGCTCCCCAACTTCACCGAGTTCTAAAGTTAATGCTTCAACTTCCGGTTCAACAGACTTAGCATTGTTCAACTTCACAACTTCAGCCTGCTTCCGATTAAGTTGCTGTTGCAGTGCTTCTACACTTTGTTTTAGCTGCTTATTTTCATCAACGCTTTGGCGATACTGTTGTAGTTCAAGATTTTGCTGTTCAACTGTTTTGCTCATTTCTTCTAATTTCTCAACCAATGGGGAGTATTTCGACTCCAACTCAGTAGCGATCGCTTTTTCTGCTTCTTGCGAGAAAGTCTTTTCCCAACGACTAGGATTAGCAGCTTCGTCAGCCATGAATTGTTTTAGGCGCTCATTCTCTGCTTTGATAGCTTCCAATTCGCTTTCTAATTTTTCAACCTGTTGGATTTTTGCACTTGTGGTTTCAAGTGTTTTAAGTGCTTGCTGGTATTTGCTGTTTACTTGTTCTGCATGAGTTTTAGCTGCATTTAGTTCATTGGCTACTTCACTTTCGACTTGGGAACGTAGTTCACTCTTGAGTCCGATTAACAGTTCATTGCGAAGTTGTTGCTCCCATTCAGCTTTTAGGGCTTCAATTTCGGCTTGGGTATAAACTTTTTCACTGTCATTGTTGCCATTGATTAAGTTGAAGGAGTTTGATTCACTATCATTACTGGAATCAGAACCACCACCACCAGCACCGCCGAAACCACCAGAATTAGAACCACCACCAGAGTTTTTGGCTTTAAATCCAAAATTGTTTAAAACTGATTTGATGTCATCAACAGTCACAAATGGTTCTTTGCCCTCACCAGTTTTGCTTGCTGCTAGTAGTTGAGCTTGTTCTCGAACACTTTCCTGATCTGACTCTGACAAACTATATAAGGTAGTGATTTCTTCCCAGTCGCTTTCGGTTGCTAAAACTAGGTTTTTGAGTTGGCTAGTTTTGAACAAGTTTTTGGTAACGCTTCCTCTTTCTGCGATCGCATCAAGTTGAACCCACCAACCGCAGCCATTACCTTCTTGTTTGCTCAATACCGTGCCAACATAACCTTCCCAATCTTTGTCCCCTGTAATCGTAACTCTGTCGCCAGCCGCAAGATTAGGAACTTCATCTAACCACTTTTCTAGTTTTTCAGGGGCAAATTTGAATGTTAGTCCTGGGCTAAATTCTAAAGTGATAGTGCCATCATCAGCTACGTCAACAACCTTGCCGATTTCACCTTTCCAGGCATCGCGTTCAACTACAACAGCATAATCATCAATTTTTAAGTTTTTGGAATTGAACGCGCGATCGCAACCTTTACCTGATTGCTTGCCACGAGCTACAAGCGCCATCATAAAGTTTTTCCCAATAGCAGAAGCTACAGGCAATTTGGTAATAGCTTTATGACTCCAACCTTGGATATTATTTGGTAGCCATTCTTGAACGTGCTTAGGCAATGTCATCCACCATTCAGCAAGTAATAGTGCTGATGCTGCCCAACGCTTGCCGAAACCGCCCCAATCGCTACTGTTTAACCATTTTGTGAACTTCTTCTCACCAGATTTCTCACCATGTAATGAGTACATGGAAATTTTGATATCTATTAACTTGCGTCCTTCCTCTACCATTCCAAGGAAACTATTTTTGATAGTTGCGAATGATGAAGTAACAACTGATGCTGCGGCAGCTTCAATTTCAGGATTCTCTAATAAATGCTGGTTACGGATTTTAGGCTGTTTAACTTTACGGGTTGTTGGAGCAACACTGGTAATAACGGTTTCAATTTCAACATTGTTAGCAACTAGATTTTCAGTGGTAACAGCAGTAGTAACAGTCATGGTTCTATCCTCTGTAGTAGTGTTTAGGTTTTTATTAAAAATTGGAGAAATACTATCTGTGGCTCTGCTCCAAAGAGTTTTGCCGTATCTTAAATCTGTAATCGCTACTCCTAAATCTTTGAGTAGATTAGAAGCTTCCTTAAATTCACATTCTGAAAGTTGTGTTTTTTCGCATATATACTTCTCATCAATCAAAAGGTTGTAGTGCAAGCGTTGATAAAGCTTTTCAGCGTTAATCTCAACTGTTGTAAGTGGTGTTAAATCTGATGGCTCCAATCCGTATTCGATGGTGCTATCGTCTGCTTTCCAAGAAAATTTGGATTCAAATTTTAGCCAGCGTGAAACTGTGCCAACTTTGCCTGCAATCCTGTTTAAGCTGGTTCTGGTAGATGTGCAGATTGCGCGAGTACCTACTTTGATGCTGCAATCTAGGTTTGATGAAGCTGCAACTTGAACTATGAACGGTTTGATTGTTTCTGCGAACTGACAAGTCAGCGCTTGCGCTATCGCTTGTGCCATCAAACAAGGAACACCGTTGCCGATCGCGCTACCAGCACTCCAGGCTTCTTCTGGTAGCCAGAACCAATCTGGAACAGAACACAATCTAGCAGCACCGCGTACACCTAAATTTTTCCAACTGCCGTCAGGGAATCTAATGTTGATAGCGTTATTTCGGCTGCAATGCCGCTGGTCTAACCAAATACTTTTCCGAATTGTCCAGCAAGGAGCAACTGGTGATTTAGCATTAGGCAATCCCCAAGGTGCAACTCTTTCTATCAGTATTGGTTCGCTTAGAAAACTAGCGCCCAACCTTTGAATTTTTGCCAGTTGTTTTTCAGTTGGGTAAACGGTTTCAGCATTAACAAGTAGATCGCTTACAGCTTCTAGCCATCCAGTTTTAATACCTGTTGGCGTAGGTAGTGGGATTGCAGGTGCATTTAGGATTGCGATCGCCACAAATCGTCTTCTGTCTTGAGCAACGCCATAATCGGCAGCGTTGATAACTCCTGAAGTGATGTTGTAGCCCAACTGTTCTAAGGTATTCCCGACAATTTTCCAAGACTGTGAGCCTACGTACTCTGGGACATTCTCAACAACAAATACTTGGGGGAGAAAGTGCTGTATAGCTTGGGTAGCGGAAGTAGCTACAGCTATGTCGGCTTCAGTTTCTTTCTGCTTAGGGTTGCTTTTAGAAAGGTTTTTGCATGATTGAGTTAGTACTAGGATGTTTGGAGTTTCTAACCCTGTAAAACCTGATAAAGCAACCTCCTGTAAGGTGTGGCGAATGACTCGCGAGCTAAAGTTGTGATCGTAAATGTCTGCGATCGCATTACTCAACTTAGGATCACTTGGGTCATGATCGATATTCCATAAACTACGAATGCCAGCAGCTTCAAAACCAGCCGACATAATTCCAGCACCACCGCATAGATAACCAGCGGTTGGAGCATTAGGTAGCAGTGTTGGTCTAGGTGCAGTTGCCCAGGATGGGGGTTGGATTGTAGGGACACATCCTGCTACAGAACTCAAAGCCTTAGCTTTAGCTGACGATTTGTCGGCTAAAGACGGTTTGGCAATGATACTAGACGCTGAATGTGTCATTATAGAAATCCGATTTTTCTTGTACCTCGGTTGGTAGCCGAGGTTTTTTCTTTTTGAGCAGTTTTCTATGAAATCTTTTTAGAGAACTATCAATATTATAGTAGCGATGTCGCAACATAGCAACATAGCTACTTGTAGGAAATGTGACGCTTTATGAAAAAATAAAAGACAATAAATTAGTAAAAGCTAAATATTTAAATGAATTTTGGTAACTAAACGCAAAGACTCAAACTATACAGTAGTTAGGGGTCATGTCCCCAAAAAACTTGCTCAACGCTTTAAGCGTTTTTGCGTGGATCGAGAAACTGATTACAGTGAGGGTTTGGAACAAGCCTTAACTTTTTTTTTGGATCGTTTTGAGCATGAACCCTTGAAAGGAGCGTCATTAAGCGCCTTTACAGACTCTCAATCAATTAAAGGCACACCTCTTGATGACGACTACACTATTCCTAACCTAGTGCATGCTTACATTTCATTAACATATAGAGGCACAGGAGAAAAGCAACTTCAGCAGATGGCTTCGGACTGTGAAGTTTCTATTGAGCAAGTAAAAGCTGTTCTAACTGGGCAACCTGTAGAAGAGGAAACTGCTGGTGTGTTTGCTGCTAAAGTAAAAATGTCTTTCGGTGAATTTTTATCCCAATATCCAGTTATTCGGCAAGCTGGTGAGCAATTGCCATATCACAGTGGTGAGTATCAAGGGTATGAGCAGCGGGCTAAGGAGGCTTAAAAGTAAACTATCCCCTCCATCGGTTCTACATCCTTAACAGTACAAATTCGACTCTCAAAACCTCTGTAAATTAAAAACTCAACATCTGCTGTCCACCATGCCCATTGCCCATTAGAGAGTTTTGCTCTATAGCGACACTCCCTAATTCCATGCTGTTTGCTATCACGGTATACAGCAGCACGGTCTGCTGGATGCCAATTACCCTTTAGATCGTATCCAAAGAAAGCGATTGTTTCCTCTGGAGTTGTAGGTCTGTCCGGCCAGAGAATAATGCGACAATTAGGGTGTAAACATTTGTCAAACCAAGTTGACAAAGCGCAACTGTAGGGGCAGTCATCAATCCGCTTGATAACGTCTCCTTCTAAGAGTGGTGCGATAATGTTGCTAGTTTGACTCATAGTGTTAATTTCAAATGTATATTCATCTTTAGCACCTATAATTTCTAGGGTAGGAGCAATTTGAAAGGCATAACTACCTAAGAGATGCCTCCACCGCCATAACTCTCTAGCTATCTTATCGCTACCAGTACGTATAGTCAGAGAATTTCCTACCATGTCAATGTCGATTTGGCAATGTTTTAACAATCCTGAGTCTGCTAAGGCATTAAGAAACAGATGAATTTCTTTGTACTTAATAATGCTGTGAGCTTGTCTGAGCAGGCTGGCTTGTAATCCTAGGTGCTTAATCAATTCATATGTCATTGGTCAAGTCAGGTTGTTTCTTCTCAATATAAATCTACAACCAGATGGAGCTACCAGTGCCAGTCAAAGTTTTAGTATTTGCTAAATATTCTTGTTAAGGTTTGGTAACTCAGTTGCTCAAACTTGCTTTTTCAGCTATAACCCCTGTTATTATCTATGTTTGTCTTTGTAGAAAGATAGCAATTGCCAACCTTCTGTTTCCTCGCGATCGCGCTCTGGCGGATTTTTTTTTTAGTAATAATTAATTTGTTCGACTAAAGGAGCATCACTTCTGAGCATTTCCGACCCAAGTCTTTGCCATTCCAGCTTTCGTATGCAGACGTTGTTGGAGTTTGAGCCAATATTTATAGATCTATTCAACTAAGGTAATAGCTGACGTATAATAAACGTGCTAGTTGACCGATTAAGCGAGGATCGCTTTTAAGTGGTTCGCAAAGTTTATTAACTATACCTGCAGGTAGCTTATCTTTTTGTCGCCAGGTTTTAAATTCGTTTTCCCATGAACCTGCTACAGATGGTTTTACAACCTATAAAGAAAGCGGAATATCTGTGTGTAGCACATTAATGGGAAAATGGTATAACTTTGTGGTTATGACTTAAAGTACAGATGCAATTAATTTTTAGGATAAGACGAATTTTATTTTGCAGGTGGCAGATGATATTTTTCTTTGATTTGATAATTCTCTATTCGCTTAACTGTAGTACGACGCTTCTAATCAATTAAAAAAATATCATTTGCCAGTAAATGAAAGGAACCCAACGGTCACAAAGTTTATCTATAGATCTTGATTATGCATTCCAAACTCCTAAAGTAGTTAAGGCTTGGAAAGAAACAGTACGTCAAGGCTTACGCAAACAGCCCTTAGAGGATCTTCATGACTTTTTAGATATTCATAGAAATATTGAGCCTTTTGCTACTCGCTTACGTAAAGATATTCTTGATGGTTACTACAAGCCCTCATCTCCTGAATTTGTTCACTTGGAAAAAAGAGACGGTATTCCTAGACGAATTGCAATCCCAGAGCCAGCCGATGCTCTTGCCCTTCAATGTATTGTCGAAGTATTAGAAAGTGAGTTCCAGAAAGCGCAACCGACACAAAATGCGTACTACTCACGCACTCATACGCCAGGAGGTGTAAGCTGCTACGCAGCTTGATTGTATAATGTCAAAATAATTAAATACGCTATTAAAGTCATATATGCCAGCAAAAAATCATCTTTCCCAATCTCAGAGAGAGCAGCTAATTAAAACGCTAAAAGAGCATAAAAACCCTTATGTAAGAGAAAAAGTTTTGATCATATTGTTGATCAACGATGGAAAGACTTACCAAGAAATTA
>JBARVL010000410.1:0-6963 GCA_049646245.1 Crinalium sp.
CAGTAACAGAGGCAGATTCAGTAGTCAAGGGTAAGTCTTCAGCAAGTGTCATAAAATTATTGATAAAATATTGATTTATTATTAAATAGAATCAATAGTTAATACCTACTCTTCTAGAGGGATTTTGGAGAATAGTTTGAAACTGAGTTGCCAATAGAAACCTTCCAAATTGAACCTTTACTCAGGAAGACATACTCAATTCTGATTGGTTGCCTGAGTAGAAACGGTATATATTGCCTCTCTACTTGTATAATAGATATCCCGATTAAAAGCTATGTAATTGCCGGAAAAAGTGTTAGTTAGCAGCGATCAAATTAAGCAAAAAGCCCTAGATTTAGGGTTTCATAAGATAGGTATTGCAGATGTTAATGCTGCAACTTTTGTAGAAGTACAGCGATTGCAAGCATGGATGGCGCTAGGCTATCATGCCGATATGGAATGGATGGCGAATCCCAAGCGTCAAGATATTCGCTTAGTCATGCCAGAGGTGAAATCAGTAATTTGTGTTGCTCTCAATTATTACACTCCTCACCAGCGCCCAGAAAGTCGGGAATATGGCAAAATTTCCCGCTATGGTTGGGGAAGAGATTATCACAAGGTTTTACATAAAAAGCTTAAGGTGCTATCTAATTGGTTGCAAGAGCAAGGTGAAGGTATTCAAGCTCGTTACTATGCTGATACTGCGCCAGTGCAGGATAAAGTTTGGGCGCAACGTGCAGGAATTGGCTGGATTGCTAAGAATGGAAATGTAATTACTAGAGAATATGGTTCTTGGGTATTTTTAGGGGAAGTGCTGACTAATCTGGAGTTGACAGCAGACAAACCGCACACGCACCACTGCGGTAATTGTACTCGTTGTATTGAGGCTTGTCCTACCAATGCGATTCGTGCTGTCGCGCAGGATGACGGGGAGGGACACCCTTTTGTAATTGATGCTAATCGCTGCATAGCATATCATACAATTGAGAATCGGGCGGAAGAATTGCCAAATGCGATCGCGCCTCATTTACAAGGATGGGTTGCTGGATGCGATATTTGTCAAGATGTTTGCCCTTGGAATCAACGTTTTGCTAAAAACACAGATGTAGCAGATTTTGAACCTTATCCTGCAAATATTGCCCCTCACCTCACCGAATTAGCAGAAATCTCGGACGCTGAGTGGAATAATAGATTTACTGCATCCGCACTGCGACGAATTAAACCAGAAATGCTCCGACGCAATGCAAAAGCTAATTTGGCAACGCTTCAAACGCAATCTGATGATTAGCTTACTAATAGTTATCCCTGATGTTTATGATATTTATCCAAAAAAAGGATACTGACTCCAAAATACAGTATGGTTACAAAATTAAGATTTACACACACCAATAACCGTGAAACTAATAATTTTTGATTTTGATGGTACTATTGCTGATACATTTGAGCCGTTGATGACAATTATTCAGCGTTTATCTCAAGAGTTTGGATATAAATCAGTTAGTCCAGAAGATATTGATTTATTCAGAAATTTAACGACGAGAGAAATTATTTATCAAGCAGGTGTGTCTATTTGGAAACTGCCATTTATTTTGAGAAGAATTAAAAAAGAATTAAATAAAGACATTAACTTAGTTCAGCCCGTTAAAGGAATGAAAGAGGCATTGCTTGAACTAAAATGTCAGGGCAACCAGCTAGGTATTATAACTTCAAACTCCCAAGACAATGTGCAGTTATTTTTAGAGAATAATCAATTAGATGCGATTTTTAGTTTTATTTGCTCAGGCACTACAATCTTTGGAAAAAACAAAGTGATTAATAGTGTGCTGACTCAAAAAAATCTCCATTTATCAGATGTTATATATGTGGGAGATGAAACCAGAGATATAGATGCTGCAAAAAAAAGTAACATTCAAGTAATTGCCGTTAGTTGGGGATTTAATTCTCAACAAATATTAAGCAATCAAAACCCAGATTATTTAATCGAGCATCCGCAGCAGCTTCTTGACGTTGTTAATAGTTTAAAGCAACTAATATCATAAACAATTAAATATTAATATTTTTTTATAGTTAAAACTAGCTGTTTTTAAATTAAAATTGGTGTTGATTCATTCAATTATATAAAAGCTGAATTAAAGCAATGAACCGATATTTTTCCCCTTTCCAGCAATTTTTGATCACATGGTCGCTAATTTTATTAACTGGATGGTTGACAGTTTTAACGTTAAGCTATGTTGGTGAATTGATTAGCATTTTACTAACGGCAGGGCTAATTGCTTTTTTACTCAACTATGCTGTTGTTATTTTGGAACCCTTTCTACCAAGAAGTATAGCAGCATTACTGGTATATTTATTAGCTGGAGTAGCTGTAGTACTAATTGGTTTAACTTTAGTACCCCCTGTGTTTAACCAAGCAGGACAATTATTAACTAATTTTCCATCCCTATTAGATTCAGCCAGACAACAATTATCTCTATTTCAAAGCTGGAGTATAGAGCATAATTTACCATTTGATGTACCAATATTGGCTTCTCAACTATTAGCCAGATTACAAACGTTAGCTTCAACACTTACTTCAACAGGTTTTGGTTTAGTTTTAGGTACATTTAATGGATTTTTGGACTTTATTTTAGTTTTGGTAATTTCTTTTTATATGTTGATTGATGCTGAAAGGGTTTGGCAGAATTTTACAGGTATTTTCTCCCCTATGATTCAATCAAGTTTAACAGAGACTCTTGCCAGAAATCTGCAAAGGTTTGTTACAGGGCAACTGCTGCTAGGTTTATTTATGTCATTGGCATTAACCCCATCATTTTGGGTGTTGCAAGTTCCATTCTTTTTATTATTTGCGGTTTTTATCGGAATAATGGAAATTATTCCCTTTATAGGAGCAACTTTAGGAATTGCTACAGTTACAGTTATAGTTGCTTTTATTAACTGGTGGTTAGCCTTGAAAGTTTTAGTAGTTGCGATCGCACTGCAACAAGTTAAAGATAATATAGTTGCACCCCGCCTGATGGGTAACTTAACAGGTTTATCACCTGTCGTCATATTTATATCATTATTATTAGGAGCAAAAATCGGTGGTATATTAGGCGTAATTTTAGCAATTCCACTTACAGGTGTATTTAAAAGTCTGGCGGAAATTGTTTTAGATCCAACACTACCACCTCAAACGGGGTCGTTTTTTCACAATCCTTTTCAAAAGACTTCTCTTAAGGCAATCAATACATCAACTAATTTAGTAATTACAGATTCTTCTGTAGAAAGTTCTAAATAATGTAGAGACGCGATATATCGCGTCTCTATTGTTGCTGTCGCATTCCTGATTAATTTCGGCTCAATTAGATTTCTTGCTTAACCCAAAGTTGGGTTAATTAACCACAGATGGAACACAGATAAACACAGAGGGAATAATTGGTGATTGCAAAAAATTTTATTCCCCCTCCCTGCTTGCGGGGAGGGGGTTAGGAGGTGGGGTTCTACGATTGTGCAGTTAGTATCTCTGCTGGTAAACGCTTGAAAGCGAGACGTTCATTTTCCACATCTACATAGATGGTGTCACCGTCGTTAAAGTCACCTCGTAAGATACTCTTAGCAATTTGGGTTTCTAATTCCCGTTGAATCGCCCGTTTCAATGGACGCGCACCGTATACAGGGTCATATCCTACCTCGGCTAAGAAGTCTAAGGCAGATTCAGAAAGTTTGAGAGCCATCTTGCGATCGCGCAATCTTTCTTGTAACCGCTTAACCTGTAACTGCACAATATACCGCAGTTCAGCTTTACTCAAACCGTGGAAGATAATAATCTCATCAATTCGGTTGAGAAACTCTGGACGGAAACTATTACGCATCGCATCCATTACCCGACTACGCATTTCTTCGTAACGGCTTTCATCACCAGCAATATCTAAGATAAATTGCGAACCGATATTACTGGTCATAATGATGATCGTATTCTTAAAGTCAACAGTACGACCTTGAGAATCTGTAACTCGACCATCATCTAAAATTTGCAACATCACATTAAAAACATCGGGATGTGCTTTTTCAATTTCATCAAATAAGATGACTGAATAAGGACGACGACGAATAGCTTCAGTTAATTGACCGCCTTCTTCATATCCGACATACCCTGGAGGCGCACCAATTAATCTAGAAACTGCGTGTTTCTCCATATATTCGGACATATCTATCCGCACTAAAGCTTCTTCTGTGTCAAACAGGTAAGCAGCTAATGCTTTTCCTAATTCTGTTTTACCTACCCCTGTAGGACCAAGGAAGATAAAGCTTGCAGTGGGACGATTAGGATCGGCTAAACCAGCACGGGATCTTTGAATTGCATCTGCAACCGCAGTCACGGCTTCATGTTGTCCAACTACCCGTTTATGCAGTTCATCTTCTAAATGTAAGAGTTTTTCGATCTCAGATTCCACTAATTTGCTAATGGGAATACCAGTCCATTTAGAGATAATTTCTGCAATGTCGGATTCAGTAACTTCTTCTCTGAGCAGAGATTTACCACTGGTTTGAGCTTCTGCGAGGCTTTTTTCAGCATCTTCTAATTTACGGTGCAGTTCGGTTAATGTACCGTATTTGAGTTCTGCTGCTTTATTGAGATCGTAATCGCGTTCAGCTTGTTGGATCTCAATATTCGCTTTGTCAATTTCTTCTTTAATCGACTGAATTTTATTGATAATATCCTTTTCAGACTGCCATTGACCGTTTAACGTGCGCTGTTCTTCTTTGAAATCAGCAAGTTCTTTTTCTAATCTTTCTAACCGTTCTTTGGAAGCGGGATTACTTTCTTTTTGCAGCGATAAACGTTCCATTTCTAGCTGCAAAATTTTACGGTCAATTTCATCAAGTTCTTCTGGTTTGGAGGTAATTTCCATTTTCAGACGTGCAGCAGCTTCGTCTACCAAGTCAATTGCTTTATCTGGTAAGAAGCGATCGCTAATATATCTAGTAGATAAAGTTGCAGCAGCTACTAAGGAATTATCGGAAATTCTTACCCCGTGATGAACTTCGTAGCGTTCTTTTAAACCCCGCAATATTGAAATCGTATCTTCAACGCTTGGTTGATCGACATATACTTGTTGGAAACGACGCTCTAAGGCTGCATCCTTCTCAATATATTTGCGGTATTCATCTAAAGTTGTTGCACCGATACACCGCAATTCACCTCGCGCTAACATCGGCTTTAACAAGTTGCTGGCATCCATTGCACCTTGAGTAGCACCCGCACCGACAACAGTGTGAATTTCATCTATAAATAGGATGATTTTGCCTTGAGAATCGGTAACTTCTTTCAGGACAGCTTTTAAGCGTTCCTCAAACTCACCGCGAAACTTAGCACCAGCAATTAAAGCGCCCATATCTAAGGCAATTAACTTGCGATCGCGCAAAGATTGCGGTACATCTCCACTGATAATCCGTTGTGCTAGTCCTTCTGCGATCGCAGTTTTACCAACACCTGGTTCCCCAATTAGCACAGGGTTATTCTTAGTCCGACGGGAGAGAATTTGAATTGTACGGCGAATCTCATCATCTCGCCCAATTACTGGATCAAGTTTACCTTCACGGGCATATTGTGTCAGGTCACGCCCGTATTTTTCCAGTGATTCATATTTGCCTTCTGGATTTTGGTCAGTCACTTTTTGACTCCCGCGAATTTGGGTGATGATATTTTTGAGTTTCGCTTCATCAAGTTTAAATTCCTGGAATAAAGCTTTACCAAAGCGGTCATCTTTGGCATAAGCTAACATCAGATGTTCAATCGAGATGAAGTCATCTCCATACTCTTTACGATACGCTTCAGCCCGATCCAGAAGTGCATCAAGACTACGCCCTAAATAAACAGAACTGCCACTACCTGATACTTTAGGATTACGCTGAATAAATTGCTCGGCAAAATCCCGCACGCGCTGGATACTTACACCAGCTTTGGTAAATATGCTGCTGGCTAGTCCTTCTTGTTCTAGCAGCGCCTTCATCAAGTGTTCAGCTTCTATTTGTTGCTGACTCGCTTGCTTAACGACATCTGGAGTACGTGCGATCGCTTCCCAGGCTTTTTCGGTAAATTGATTAGGATTAGTTGGTTGCATACTTCCCTATAACCTCCGTAGTAATTTTTTTTATAAATTTGTTCTTACTAAGGTCATTGTAGAAAGGATAGTGCGATCGTACAGATCGGTGTTCACGTATGTAGATCTAGGTATAGCCGAAGAAGAGAGGCTGGCAACGGATGGGTTAACGCATTTTACCGATAAGTTGTCGCAGCAGGGAGGGCAACGGATGGGTTAACGCATTTTACCGATGTCATCATCTAGATGAAATGGTATTACAATTATTCCCGCCTCCAGCATTGACATAACAGCATCCTGTCCGCTTTTCGTTCGCCGTAGTAAAAAACACGATTCCGCAATTACTGCCTCACAGGTAAATAAAGGTATTGCGAGACAATTCCTACGTTTCTATCGCCCAACTATGAAAGTTATCACCTTGATCAATAAAAGCTACTAAAGGACTTGTATCTAAAATTACCTTTGACTTCACGATTTACCAAATCCCTCTAAATAATATTTATTAGTCGAAAGGTCGCCTAATCCACTATCAACACATCCCGCCCACTGTTGGGCTGCTTCATAAGCAGAAATAGGTCGGAGTTCTGACACATTCTTTTGTGCTGTTTTATATTGCAGAAATTGCATAAAATCAATTACTTCCTGCTGTTGAGCGGCAGATAAATTTTGAAATTCCTTGAGCATGAGTTGTGAGTTATTAATTGATTGAGTCATAAAAACACATTTTTTTATAGTAAAATTGTACTCTTTTCTAAGCCAATGATAATTGGGAGTAATTGACACTCTCACCGTCAAGCTACGCTGTGACGGGAGATTCTTGCTTCACTGAAACCTGCTTTTTGGTACAAGTACCAACGAGTCTTACAGTTTCTCCACAAGCTTGAAATTCTGTGTGTCCCAC
>JBARVL010000411.1:0-2115 GCA_049646245.1 Crinalium sp.
TTTCTTCAATCGACTCCATTAAAGCTGCTACTTTAGCAGGGTCGTTTTGTCGCGGCAAGGGACGGCGAATTTGGTTTATAGGAATCTCTTTGACCAAGCTTTTCACACGAGTTGTTGCTCCCATGAAGACTCACCTGTTTAAATCATAGTCGTTATGACTTTATATTGCAAGTAATTTCAGATCTATCGAAAATGGAGCCAGAGGACTCCCGCTACACCCGTAGGGTTAGCGGTGAGATGAATGGCGACCAACGTAAAAAAAAACGACTCTAGGCAGACAACTTACACAGGTTGACGACTTGTGTAGGAAATAGTAAGATCCAAGGACATTCAAGAGGTCGAGGGAATGCTTACACTTACTTACGAGTACAAGCTTAAGCCAACAAAGCAGCAGATTGAAGATATCGAAAGGATATTAACCGTATGTCGTAAAGTATGGAATTATGCTTTGCGTGAAAGAAAAGATTGGGTTAATTCTCGTAAGTCTAAAGTAAATGCTTGCTCCCTTGAATGTGAATACATTATCAAAGCTGATGAACCCTTTCCTAATTACCACATCCAAGCAAAAAGATTAACTGAAGCGAAAAAGTATAGTGCTGAATTGAAAAGCGTGAATGCTCAAGTCCTACAGCAAGTTCTCAGAACTTTAGATCGTGCTTGGGATGATATGAAAGCTAGAAATTCTGGTTTTCCCAGATTCAAAAAGCACTATAGAATGAGAAGCTTTGTATTTCCTCAATTAAAGGGTGAAATCATCAAAGCCAATCAAGTTAAATTACCTCAGCTTGGATGGATAAGGTTTTATCAGTCTAGACCAATATCCGATGGCTTTGTTGTTAAACAAGCTAGGGTGGTCAGAAAAGCGAATGGGTATTTCGTGATGCTATCTGTGCAGATGAACGTAGATGTCCCATTCGTTTCTTTTTATGGTCATCCGATTGGTATAGATATTGGTCTTAATAGTTTTTTAGCTACTTCTGAAGGAACGCTAATTGCTAGACCCAAGTTTTTTAAATCTCTCCAACGTAAGCTGAAATTGCTACAAAGAAGATTGAAAAATAAAAAATTGGGATCTAATAATCGCAAAAAGCTCAACAAGAAGGTAGCTAGATTACACCAAAAAATTTCCGATACCAGGAAAGATTTTCACTTTAAAACAGCACACAGAATTTGTGACCAAGGAGACTCGATATTTGTTGAAGATATTGATTTTAGAGCCTGGGGCAGGGGTATGCTGCGAAAGCATACTCTTGATGCTGGCTTTGGTCAGTTTTTCACGATCTTGGGTCATGTAGCCTGGAAAAGGGGCAAGTATTTTGGCAGAGTTAACAAAGATGGAACTAGCCAAACTTGTCCTAATTGTGATGCACACACAGGAAAGAAAGCATTAGATGTAAGAATACACTCTTGTCCTGAATGTGGATACATTGCAAATCGAGATGTTGCTGCTTCTCAGGTAATTAGAAATCGTGGTGTAAATGCCGTTGGGCAGACGGTGGAGCGAAAATGCTTGCTGACTCGTACTGACGGGGGTTGGTGGTAACACCGATCTAGTTAAGTGGGTGTGAAGCAAGAATCTCCCTTCACAGGTGAAACCTTGAAGGGAGAGTGTCAAATAGGGCAATAATTAACCTAAAAGTACAAACTTAGATACCAAGGTTGATCCCCACTGAAAACTGTTCTATCCTTGGCGTATTTATCAAGCAACAAGGTGTGTCTTGAGGAAAATGTTGATTATTCAAGCTGAAACCGGGAAAAAATTGAGCCACTTATCCCGTAATGTCTTGATGGCATTTTGTCTATTGGGACTCACCGGAGCATCAGGACCAAGCCCCAGAATTCCAGAAGTGGAATTGAAAGTTGGCATTGTACAAAGATTTGGTGAGGAACCAAATCAAGAGCTAACCTTAGAAGCGACGAAAGGCGATCGCCTCACTCTGCACTTCCTGGCTGGTAATATGCAGCCGCAAACCCTGGAGGTTGAGAAGGTTAAGCTAGAAGCAGTGACGCAAGCACTAAGCGTACCAGGCGTAGACGAGCGGGTTGTCTTGGGTAATTACCGAAGCTTTGAAACTGCGGAAGACAGTGCTAATAAATGGCTGGCTAAAGGTATTG
>JBARVL010000412.1:0-23429 GCA_049646245.1 Crinalium sp.
GCCTTGAGGTTGGTTAGCAAGTCTTCTGCTGAAAAAGAAGCCTTACCAAACATAACATGAACAATGCCTGTACGATCGGCTCTAAATTCTAATTTACCAGCTTTGAATTCTGCGATCGCACCTGCCAAATCAAATGTCACCGTACCACCCTTGGGAGAAGGCATCAAACCACGTGGACCAAGTACCCGACCTAGTTTGGCAACCTGGGGCATCATATCTGGGGTAGCAATTAGCAAGTCGAAATCCATCATCCCTTTTTGGATGTCTTCAATCAACTCTTCTGAACCAGCAATATCTGCACCATTAGTTGATGCTTCATTAACTTTTTCACCTCTAGCAATTACCGCTACCCGCACCTCTTGACCAGTGCCTTTAGGTAGCGCCACCGTCGTCCGTAATTGTTGGTCGGTGTATTTAGGGTCAATTCCTAAACGAATATGAGCTTCTGCCGACTCAGAGAATTTAGCCGTAGCTGTTTCCTTTAACAGATTTAAAGCCTCTGTTGGGTCGTAAGCTCGGTCTTCAACTCTTTCTAGCAGTGCTTGAAATCTACGAGAAACTTTCTTTGCCATTTTATTCTCCTGGGGTAAATAGCGAGTTACCTCTTCCCCTTCAACGCTTGTAAACTTGAAATTTCGTTCTAGGTTGATTCAAAAATCAACTCGTCAACCGAGAAGTACCAGAGAATGCTCTAATCCTTGATGGTCACACCCATATTACGGGCAGTACCTTCAATAATTTTTACTGCCGCGTCAATATCATTAGCATTGAGGTCAGGCATTTTTGTTTGAGCAATTTCTTGCAACTGGGCGCGACTCAAAGAACCAACTTTCTTTTTGTTAGGTTCATTTGATCCCCGCTCAATTCCTGCTGCTTTTCTAATCAAAACTGAAGCAGGTGGCGTTTTTAGTACAAAAGTGAAACTCCGGTCTTCATAAACCGAAATTTCTACCGGAATTACCATGCCAGCTTGGTCGGCGGTGCGAGCATTATACTCTTTGCAGAACGCCATAATGTTCACACCATGTTGACCCAGTGCTGGACCTACAGGGGGCGCAGGGTTGGCTTTCCCTGCATTCAGAGCCAATTTAACTACTGCAACAACTTTCTTTGCCATTTCTTGTTAGCTTTGTTTCTGAACCTGATTAAACTCTAATTCTACGGGCGTATCACGTCCAAAAATAGATAGTAACGCCTTGAGTTTGCTCCTTTCGGGGCTAACTTCAATTACTTCACCTTCAAAATCTTTAAACGGTCCCGACAGAACAATTATTTTATCTCCTGCTGCCAAATGAGTTTTGACTACAGGCTCTTGTTCTGTAGCTTGTTTAAAAATGCGTTCAACTTCTGTAACACTTAGCGGCACAGGTTTAACGTGACCACGCCCCCGCCCATAGCCGCGTTTTTGTTCAGAACCCACAAAGTTAATCACATTTGGGGTATTTTTTACTACCTGCCAAGCATCATCGTTGATTTTTTCCTCGCCGTCTTCATCTCGCCAAAGTCGCATTTTTACTAGCACATAGCCAGGAAACACTTTTTCTTCTGATGGTGAGCGTGAACCATCTTTGCGGATTTTGACGGTGGGGGTTTGAGGTATCTCTACTTGGAGAACCCAATCAGCAACATCAAACGATTGAATGCGCTGTTCTAGGTTGCTTTTAACCCGCTTTTCACAGCCTGAAGCTACCTGCACAGCATACCATCGGGGTTGTATGGTTGCCCCTGCTTGGTGCGCGGCATCATCGTATGATTCGTCCGCTGCAAAAGTCATAAAAACACCTTTCCTGCTACCCAAGCGAAGAAGTTATCCACCAAATAAATTATTGTTGCAGAAAGAGATACCATCAAGATTACAGCCAGAGATTCACTAATCAACTGCTGACGACTAGGCCAAACAACTTTGCTTAGTTCTTCTTTGCTGCTATCAAAGAATTCCACTGGATTAAACCCAGCTTTCTTTTCTTCTATCTCTGCTTCACTTTTCTTCGCCACAATAGTTTACGTCCCCGCTTGCTACATAGTTAGTGAAAAGTTTACTGTTACTACAGCCTTTAAACTAAACACAACAACTATTCTACCCAATAATAGGATATCTCATGCTATATCTACCCCAGAGTGGATGCTAAAGAGCGCCAATTCTGAGCAAATATAGCGTTTTTAAATTGTTGTGTTTTATTGACACTCTCAGCCCTAAAGGATCTGAGATTCTACAGACAGAGTAAAACTCTCGCTACGACCGTCAAACGCCGTCTACCTAGTCACTCTAAGTCAAGCTTAGGTTTCTGGTTACTTTTATGTTTCTAATGCTTTCAGAATCCATCACTAAGCCAAAGCGCGGTACGCTCCACAACCTGCCATTATCTGCTCTTTCTTGTCATACTGCGCCAGGACTAAAACCTAACCGTTGTTTCATAGGAGCCGGGATTTCTCCGATACTAGGATGTTTCAACACGTAGATGTTTTTTGTTCTTACTCACGATCTAATTTTACCACAAATACCACTGCGACTAAAGTCGCTCGTGCCGTTTCCCTCTCAGGTCTAAAGACACTGAGTTTCCCGCATCCCGCGAGATTTTATGATTAATAGTCAAGATTTTTGTTTGTATTTCAGGACTTACTTCGACAGGACTTACGCAAAGCCTTTACCTGTAGGGTGCGTTAGCGAAGCGTAACGCACCCTACCCGCTATATGTGGAGTAACTGCGTAAGTCCTATTCGATATCCCCCTAAGTCCCCCTTTTTAAGGGGGACTTGGAATTTCCACCATTTTTAAGCGGGCTAGGGGGGATATAGGTTTCAGGCTTTCGGTGCGTAAGTTTTATATTTAATTAATAAACAAAAATCCTAGATGATCTAAAAACTGGTATTTGTGGTTTTTAATACGCGCCCTGGAGGACTTGAACCCCCGACATCAGGTTTTGGAGACCTGCGTTCTACCAACTGAACTAAGAGCGCACAAATTGCTCGTAAGCAAACTTAACTGATGATTTATTTTAACATACTTTAAAGGTAAATCACACTTTTTAATAAAAAATTAGCTGCAACTTCCTCAATTTGTACTTGGTGAGGGGAAATACTATCGCTGTTAAGAGCTAATAGTGCCACAAGATTATTGAATATTATACAACCGATTTGGGGGTATAAATTACTACGCTTCACAAGCATGGCTGAAGCGTAGGATGTGTGGCACATTGCTCAACTGCTAACAGCATACTTGGGTGAGGATTGGATTAAAGCTCACGATCAAAGCGTTGTTTGATGCGGGTAGCTTTACCAACGAGATCGCGGAGATAATAAAGTTTAGCCCGACGCACTTTACCGCGACGCAATACTTTAATACTGTCGATCCGAGGGGAGTGGAGTAGAAAAACCCGCTCTACGCCTACACCTTGAAAGGTGCGACGTACCGTAATGGTTTGGTTAATTCCACTACGTGCTTGGGCAATGACCACACCTTCATAAGGCTGTACCCGTTCTTTAGTGCCTTCACGAACTCTTACTCCCACCTTGATGGTGTCACCTACATTGATTGTAGGTAGGTCTGTTTTTAGATGTTCCGCTTCAATTGAGCGAATAATTTCTTGAGCGTGCATTGGGGTTTAAAAAAACTCACAGTCTAATATCATACCTTAATCGGTGGGAAATAAGCAGAAAATTTTTGCTGTCCCTGTAGTTGTGTTTTTTGGTCATTGATAATTGATAATTGATAATTGATAATTGATAATTGATAATTGATAATTGATAATTGATAATTGATAATTGATAATTGATAATTGTTAATTGTTAATTGTTAATTGTTAATTGTTAATTGTATGGGCGATCGCATCTGTTGTGGAAATGCTCGTTTTAGTGCCTTGAGTAATGGTTTGGTACGCTTGGAATGGTCTGCAACAGGTGAGTTTGAGGATCGCTGTACTGTGCAGGTGTATACACGACCCGATCCTGTACCATTTAAGGCGATCGCATTTACTGATGGTGTACTACGCCTAGATACTGAGTATATCCAGATTACTTACAAACCTGATTCTAAAAGGTTCAACGACGCTAATTTGCAAATAAGTTGGCAATGCGGCAAGCTTTCAGGAAGCTGGACACCAACGAGTGTTGATTATGATAACTTAGGTGGAACGTTCAGTAGTTTAGATCTGATCCACCGCAATTTTAAGCCGACAGGGGTGCATCCGGCATCAGTTGAGACAAGCTATCCTCATACTGAAGAATGGATTTATAAAACATTACAACAAGCACATAGAATTGTACGCGATCGCGGTGAACAAACAGAGTTTGAAGATCCGCCTTTATGGTATCATGCTCATTTTTGCCCTGAAGAATTTCCTCCCCATATTCAAGAATTTTGGAAACAGTGGCAGCATTTTCCCCCTGGAATACTTAGTAAAAGTGGTTATAGCGTACTGAATGATTCTGATAGTGCAGCAATAGAAGACGGTTGGTTAAGCGATCGCATAAGAAATCAAGAGGAATATATAGCTGACACTTATTCCACGCTTCCTTTAGAGGAAAACCACAATTCCCAATTACAAGATTGGTATTTCTTTGCTTACGGTTTAAATTACGCCCAAGCACTACAAGATTTTGTGAAATTATGTGGACGCATCCCCATGTTGCCACGTTGGGCTTATGGGGTATGGTTTTCTGTATTCGGACGACTAGATGAATCAGATTATCAACAACTTGTCAAGCAATTTGATCAGCAAAATTTACCGTTAAGCGTACTAATTTTAGATGTAGATTGGCACGGTGCTGGTTGGTGTGGTTGGGACTGGAATAATGAATTATTTCCTAATCCTCCTGCATTTTTAGAATGGGGACATAATTTAGGGCTACGCTTTGGGGCTAATGTTCACACGGAAGGTTTATCACCCAGAGATAGTAAATTTGAAATGCTTTGTCAAGCGCGAGGCTTAAATCCAGCAGATGTTAAAGCTGGAAAAGTGTTTGCAATCAAAAACCCAACTTCTGATTGGATTTTTCACTCTTGGCAACCAGATGGTAGTGGTTCTTTTGAAGCTACTGCTGAAGAGATGAACGAAGGCTGGTTGTTATTTAATTTAGCTGATGAAGAACAAGCCAACTTGTTTATGCAGGTTTTGCATACTCCGCGCGAACAAGATGGCATTGATTTTTGGTGGATTGATGGTACAAATGCCATCCATAAGGGTGTAAATTCCCAGTTATGGACTAATCATGTTTATTACACTCATTCACAATCCCAAGATAACCGCCGTGCGATGATTCTGTCGCGGACTGGTGGTATTGGTTCCCACCGTTACCCGTTGCAGTTTTCCGCAGATACTTATTCACATTGGGAAGTTTTAGAGTTTTTGGTTAATTTTACAGCGCAAGCGGGGAATGTTGGGGTTGCTTACTGGTCGCACGATTTGGGAGGATTTTATAATCATTTGTTAGGCGTACCGACAATTGATCCAGAATTATTTGTGCGCTGGATACAGTTTGGTTGTTGGAGTCCCATTGTACGCTTACATTCGGATCATGGCGTGCGGGAACCTTGGGGTTATGGGCGTAGGGTTTTGCAAGCTATTCGCGCAGCTTTCCAGATGCGGATGGAATTTATTCCTTATTTTTATCATTTAAGCAGAGTTGCTTATGATACTGGTTTGCCGATTTGTCGCCCGTTGTATTTAGGTTATGGGGATGATCCACAAGCTTATCAGACACCAACTGAGTTTTTGTTAGGCGATCGCATTTTAGTTGCCCCAGTGGTAGAAGCTGGCTGTTACCGTCGAGTATATCTACCTTCAGGTGTTTGGTGGGAACGAGCCACAAATAAATCCTACCCAGGAAATCAGCATTTAAATTTATACGTTCCTATTGAGCAAGTACCAATATTTATCTCTTCTGGGGCTATTTTACCTTTACAACCAGTCTCCCTGCGCGTAGAAACTTCTCCACCTAGCTGTCTAATATTAGAAGTATATGCCGGGGGAGAAGGTGAATTAGATTTATACGAAGATGACGGTGAAACCACAGCCTACCAAAGTAATGCAGGTAGCCGCCGCTTATTTACTCAAACTTGCGATGGGGAAAATTATATTTTTACCTGCGAACCAGTACGAGGAAATTATCTAGGAATGCCTCAACAACGTAATTTTAAAATTCGTTGGATTGGATTAGTTCCTAATAGTCAAATTGAGGTTATTGGTGTAAAACTTAGTGATTCGCGTTGGGTGGGCGAAGTTTTGGAAGTTACCCTAAAGGAAGTCCCTCAGACTGCAAGTTGGCGTTTAGTTGTAGGGACTGGTTTGGAAAATAATTAATTTATAACATTGGTCATGGTTAATTGCTAGAGCAATTGCCACAGTGATTATGATTTTATATTTATTGCTGTGGATCACAATTTGGCTTTTCTATAGCAGATGTGAGCAGATAAACGCAGATTACGCAGATGAAATACCAAAATTTTTCTTAAGTGCCTTGGCGACTGTTAATTGTTAATTGTTAATTGTCGTGATGCAACCAATTAGGATCTTTAATAATTAATTCTTCCAAAGATTGACTATCTAACGGTTTACAGAAATAAAACCCTTGCCCGTGTCCTTTATTAGATCCCATTTGCTGAAGTAGTTCATTTTGCTCTTTAGTTTCAATTCCTTCTGCTACAATATAAACTCCTAAATTATCAGCAAGGTTAATAATCGTTTGAACAATTTCTTCTCCTTCACGTTCTCTGGACATCCGTTGGATAAAAGAACGATCAATTTTTAGTGCATCGAAGGGAAACTGATGGAGATAACTTAAGGATGAATATCCTGTACCAAAGTCATCTATGTAAATCTGCACACCTAACTTTTTGAGTTGCAACAACATTTTGATTGCTTCATCGGCATTTTCCATGATTACGCTTTCAGTCATTTCTAGTTTTAAACAAGCAGGATTAATTTTAGTTTCTCTAAGAATTGATTGAATATTTTCCAATAAATTGTTTTCTAGAAACTGTTTGCCAGAAATATTTACACTCATTGTTAAAGGCGGATTTGGTTGGAAACGCTCTTGCCATTCTTGAAGTTGCATACAAGCTTGACGCAGTATCCAATAACCAATTGTTACAATTAACCCGGTTTCTTCTGCTATAGGAATGAACTCTACTGGAGAAATTTTTCCCCGTTCTGGATGATGCCAACGGATCAGTGCTTCAAAACCCACAATTTTGCCAGTTGAAAGTGCGACAATTGGCTGATAATTAACTACAAATTCTTCACGCTCAATTGCATGGCGTAAATCATTTTCTATCTGCAATAATGTTACTGCCCGCGTGTGCATTTCTGGGTCAAATACTTGATAACGTGCTTTTCCAAGTGCTTTAGCACGATACATTGCTATGTCAGCATTCCGCAGCAGTTCTTCTGGTTGGTTATACCCAGTCGTATTCAATGCTATTCCAATGCTGACGCTGGTGAATATGTCATATTCATTAATCTTAAAAGGCGTTGTTAATTGCTGTTTGATTTTCTCGGCAATTTCTTTAGCATCTTCTACTGACTGAATATCTTCTAGTAAAATTACAAATTCATCTCCTCCTAAACGTGCTACAGTATCTCCCGAACGAGTAGCTCTTACCAGTCTTTCAACAAAGGCAACTAAAAGTTGATCTCCTATATGATGTCCTAGACTATCGTTAACAACTTTAAAGCGATCGAGGTCTAGAAATAGCACAGCAAATAAATAATCTTCCCGTCTTTTAGCCATCTCAACTGCGTGTTGTAGTCGTAAGATTAATAATGCACGATTAAATAAATTAGTTAGTGGATCGTGAAAAGCATCGTGAATTAGTTGTTCTTCAACTTCCTTTCTTCTACTAATATCTGTTTGAGAACCTACCATGCGATAGGTTTTGCCATCAGCATTTTTAACAGCAATTCCTTGACTAAGTACCCAACGATATGTTCCATCTTTATGTAAAATTTGACATTCACTTTCAAAGCGAGGCGTAACTCCTTCTATATGAGCAGCAAGCTCTGCTTTAACACGCTCGCTTTCTTCGGGATGTATGCGATTTAGCCATTCATCAGGGCTATTACTAATTTCGTTTTCTTGATACCCTAGCATTGATTTCCAACGAGAGGAAAAATAAATTTCATTAGTATTTAAATCCCAATCCCATAAACCATCATTAGCAGCCATAGCTGCTAGTGCATATCGCTCTTCACTTTTACGCAGAGCCGCTTCTGTGCGCTTGCGATCGCTAATATCAACTAAATAAATTCTAATCAGGCTACTTTCAGCTATGTAATAGACTGATTGCTCAAAAATAGCACTATTAACTTCTACTTCTCTAATAAAAAACTCTTTCTTTTCCTTATCAAATATATCTAGTAACCCAGCTAAAACGGCATGGTTTAACTGAGCTACTTGAAGGTCAGGAAATTGTACAATTGCGGCTGGATTAAGATAGGTTATTTGACCACTAAGATCAACTTCGATAATTGGGCTAGGTAATAACTCTGGAAAAGAAGCTAACCTTAATAGAGCAGGTTCATTTAAGGAATCAACATCTTCATCAGAAACTAATGTATCGATGGGATCAAAATCATCAGTTGGACTTTCAGAAAAAAATTTTTTTTCACAATATTCTAAAATTTTTGGTTCGGAAAAATCCTCATCTACCATCAGATAGACGGCTTTTGCATCCCTACCAAAAACAACAATATCTCGGTGTTTTAAAGATTGTGATAACACTAATTTTTTATTGACAAGTATACCATTTTTGCTAGTATTTCCTTGCAAGTCTCCATCAAGTATTTTAAATGCAGAATGGTGAGTTTGACTATTGTTTACACGCAATAAAGTTGCATGATGCCGAGAAACTATAGGAGAATAAAGAACAATTGAATTTTTGAGATCGCGACCGAGGGAATATATATTATTCTCAAGATTTATAATCCTTTTGCCTTTAGTATCTTCAACTACTAAAACTGCTCTTATTTTTTTTTCAGAAGAATTATTTGAGTCCGGATTCATAGTAGATATAATGTTAATAATGTAGAATGCCACCGATCAAAGCAGTGATTAGGCTGGGGAATAAGTTAAAATAATAAAACTGTATATACTTATATTAAGTAAGTTAGCACAAAAAATACCCTCGCGAAGCGACTCCGAAGGAGTATCGAGAAGGGACTCCCAAGGAGGATCGCACTCTGTCCTAAATAAATTTTAGGCTCATCACTTTTTGAAGTCAAATGTCTTATGCTGATGAATAAATTGTTAAGTTTAAACTACCGACCATGCAGCAAAAAACAGATCTGACAGTGCCAGCAGCACAAAACCTTTTAAAAAATTATGACTGCGTAAGCAGCAAAACCATTGATTCCGAAGCAGAAAAAGCTTTACTTCGCCAAGCTTTACTACTTTTAACTGAACATTCTGATTATCAAATTTTAGGTATTTGCGCGGATACAGCCCATGAGGGGATAGCAACTCTCAAAAGCTATGTAGAAGCTTTCGGCTATGAAGAAAACATAAATTTGCCCTTGCGGGAAGGTGCTGTTTATATAAAATTAAATCTGAAAAATGGCTCATCTTATATTAATTCTTATGAAGGTAGCCATCGGGGTGTTTTAGTATCGTGCCAATCTGTATATGAAGGAGGAATTAACGAAATGTATGGTCACTTACCATTAGATTTATTTATGGATGTATCCTAAAATACAAATTTATCACGAGTGGAATTTTGAAATTTTTAGTGCCATTATGAGTATTTCTATATTCAAGTTTTACTGATTCAATGGGCGCAGTGTCGCCGCAAACACCCACTGCCCTTGATTTTCTTCAGCAACAATAAAATGCTCTGCATCAATTTCACTACCATCCTTTTTGACTGCTTTGAGTTGTAGTGGATGGTTGAGAATTGTAGGGTTTCCAGTCATAACAAAGCGAGAAAAGCCTAAATTATGTGAATCGTGAAAGCTATTAGGAATAACTGCTGCCAGAGTTTGACCGATGATTTCCTCATTTTTCCAACCAAATACTTGTCTAAAAGGTTCGTTAACGTAAACAATGAACCCCTGCTCATCTGTCATTAACACAGGTAATTCCGTTTCGCGCGTCATCTCTTCAATTGTTTTCATTACGAGTAAACTTGTAAATGGTCAACTAGACATCCCTATTTATATTCTTTTCTTTTTTATCTGGAGCAGCAAACTACTTAACTTAAATATTTATTGCTAGATAGATTTAGGCAAATTTCGCTCAATCCCTTAATATATCAACGGCGCTCGTCAGTTAGGACAAAATAAATTGCTGAAACCCTTGGGAACATTACGGCATGATGTAGAGACGCGTTCGCGTAGCGTGCGCGTAGCGCATAATTTCGCGTCTCTACTGCTGACCGCTATATAACGTAACTCAATATTTTAAGATCAGGGCATGATCAATCCTAGTCCGCGTCCTCAAATCCCTTCCTGTACATGGAATCGTCCCATCAATCTTGGTTGGGACAAACCTTATACTGTTCGTTACCCTAGCAATTTAGATGATGGTCCTTGGCACGGTATGCCGTTGGGTGGCTTTGGTGCTGGTTGCCTTGGTCGTTCCTCGCGGGGCGATTTCAACTTATGGCATATTGATGGTGGAGAGCATATTTTCAAAAGTCTTCCTGCTTGCCAATTTAGTGTTTTTGAACAAGCTGGATCAGCACCACAAGCTTATGCTATGTGTACTGAACCGCCTGAAGATGGCAGTTTATCTACATGGCAGTGGTATCCCAAGACAGGCAAGGGAACAGAAAGCAGTGGCACATACCATGCGCTATATCCCCGCAGTTGGTTTGTTTATGATGGAGTATTTCAAGCGCAGTTAACTTGCGAACAGTTTTCCCCAATTTGGGCGGATAATTATCAAGAAAGTAGCTATCCCGTAGGTATTTTTGAGTGGACGGCGCATAACCCTACAGATCAGCCGATTACTCTGAGTATTATGCTTACCTGGCAAAATTCTGTGGGTTGGTTTACTAATGCGATTAAAACACCCCAGGTAAAAGTTAGAGATGATGGTAGCCCAGTTTATGAATATCAACCACGCTGGAAAGATAGTACTGGCAATTTAAATCAATGGATTGTAGATCACTTTCGGGCAGGGTGTTTGCTCGATCGCGTCAGAATTCACGATGAAGTTCAGGAAGGTGAGGGACAATGGGCGATCGCAACTACTACTAACCCTAGTGTCGAAGTCTTCTATCATACCCGTTGGAACCCTGCTGGAAACGGTGAGGAAATTTGGGAAAACTTCGCCTTTGATGGTTCATTGCGGGATAAGGAAGATGAAACACCTGCTGATCCAGGTGAACAAATAGCCGTCGCAATGACTATTCGCTTCACTGTACGCCCTGGTAGAACCCGTAAAATTCCCTTTGTTCTAGCTTGGGATTTTCCAGTTACAGAATTTGCCACTGGCGTTAATTATTATCGGCGCTATACAGATTTTTTTGGTCGTACTGGAAACAATGCTTGGTCAATTGTTCGTACTGCTCTTAAACATGATGATACCTGGAAAGAGCAAATTCAGTCTTGGCAAGAATTAACTTTAAAAAATGCTAATTTGCCTGACTGGTTTAAGATGGCGCTGTTTAATGAGCTATATATCTTAGCTGATGGTGGCACTCTTTGGACTGCTGCATCGGAAACTGACGGCATCGGTCAATTTGGCGTTTTAGAATGTTTAGATTACCGTTGGTATGAAAGTTTAGATGTCAGATTATATGGGTCTTTTGCTTTAGCAATGCTTTGGCCCAAGTTAGATAAAGCAGTACTAGAAGCTTATGCTAGGGCAATTCCTACTAGCGATAATACCCCTCGGATTATTGGCTACAATCAAGCATCAGCTATTCGCAAAGCTGCTAATGCTACACCCCACGATCTAGGCGCACCTAATGAGCATCCTTGGGAAAAAACGAACTACACTAGCTACCAAGATTGCAATTTATGGAAAGATTTAGGTTCTGACTTTGTATTGCAAGTTTATCGGGATTATCTATTAACGGGCGCTACAGACATAGAATTTTTAAGCGAGTGTTGGTCGGCAATTGTCAAGACTTTAGCTTATTTAAAGGAATTTGACTTAGACGGCGATGGTATTCCCGAAAATTCTGGCGCACCGGATCAAACATTTGATGATTGGAGATTGCAAGGAGTTAGCGCGTATTGTGGTGGTTTGTGGTTAGCCGCGTTAGAAGCTGCGATCGCAATTGGCGAGATTTTAATTAATCATGGTGTCGAATTAGAAGATGGTGATTTTGAAAGTGCGATCGCTACCTATAAATCTTGGCTAGAACAATCCAAACCTCTCTATCAAGAAAAACTTTGGAACGGTCAATATTACCAACTTGATAGCGAAAGCGGTTCAAATGTGGTAATGGCAGATCAACTTTGCGGTCAATTTTATGCTCGGTTATTAAATCTACCCGATATTGTTCCTAATGATTGCGTTGAATCTGCTTTGAAAACTGTCTACGATTCCTGCTTCTTAAAATTCAATCAAAAGCTATCACAAGATAGTGAAAGTTTAACCCCAACTTTCATTGGTGCAGCAAATGGTGTTTTAGCTGATGGTTCCCCAGAAAATCCTCAAGCTACTCATCCTTTAGAAGTTTGGACTGGGATTAACTTTGGGTTAGCAGCCTTTATGATTCAGATGAGCATGAAAGATGAAGCCTTCCAGCTAACAGAAGCAGTTGTGCAGCAAATCTACAATAACGGGTTACAATTTCGCACACCAGAAGCCATCACTGCTGCTGGAACATTTCGCGCCAGCCATTACCTCCGGGCAATGGCAATTTGGGCAATTTATGGAGTTTTGACAGATTTTTCCATCAAGTGAGCTATTTTAGGCACAACTTGAAAATAGTCATGGGTGAAGGAGAAACGCTGCAATGTAGGGACGTTCTATACAACGTCTCTACAAAAGTTCTAGGTAACGACTCTACTTATCAGTACATTATTGTTACCCTGGAATCATGCTGCTAACTGTTGAAAGACTTCTAAGTTATCTACGCTGCCCGCGTAGAACATTTTTAGATATATATGGCGATCGCACCATGAAAGCCCCTCCTAGCGACTTTTTGTTGAAACTACAACAAGAACGACTGGAGCATGAAAATTTTGTTCTGGCAGAGCAAATTAGTCAAGGCGCTACCCCACATATAAAGCCAGATTACCAGAAAGGTGATTGGCAAGCTGGCGTTAAGGCTACCGTAGCTTTAATGCAGCAGGGTGTTGAACGTATTTATCAAGGCGTATTGAGTACAACCATAGAACCTAGCACTTTAGGTTTAAATGAATCGCCTCTAGAAGAATTAACTTTATTAAGTTCTCCAGATTTGTTAATTAAACAGCCTGGAAAATCCTACTTCGGTGATTGGATTTATATTCCTATAAATATTCATTTAGGGAAACGTCCCAAGCAAGAATATCAAATCATTGCAGCATATCATACCCAAATTTTGGCAGCAGTTCAAGGTGCTTGGTCAGAATCAGCTTGGTTAATATTACGTGAAAGAGGAGATTATCAAGTAGATTTGTGGCGCTGGCTTCCAGAATTGCAAATTCATCTCAAAGAATGTTTTCAAATGCTGCTGGAAAAGCAGGAACCGGAAGTATTTATTTCTAGACAACAGTGTAGCATCTGCCCTTGGCAAATAGGTTGCCATGAGCTTGCCACCTCTCAACAGCACTTATCTTTATTACCTGGCGTTACTCCCAAGCGGTACGAGCATTTAAAAACAGTCAGGTTAACTAGCTTAGAGTCTTTAGCGGATGCAAATCCAGTTTATTTAGAGCCTGAGATGGAAGCTGAATTAGCGCAACAGATAGTCAGACAAGCGCAAGCTGTTTTAACCCAGCAGGTGCTATTAGTTCCATCTTTATCTGATTCAACTAAGTTAGATATACCGACAGCACCAATTGAAATTTATTTTGATATTGAAGCCGAACCGAGTTTAAATCTTGACTATCTCTTAGGGATTTTAGTTGTTGATAAACTAGCTCAAACAGAAAAATTTTATCCTGTATTAGCAGAAAAGCCTGAAGATCAGCAATTAATCTGGCAGCAATTTTTAGATTTAATTGAAACTTATCCAAACGCACCAATTTTTCATTATTCGCCTTATGAAACGGACACAATTAAGCGTTTAGCAAAGTTTTACAATACACCATATCAACTAATTGAGCCAGTACTATCGCGTTGTGTCGATCTGCATCAAGAGCTTACAGATAGAGTAACTTTACCATTGCATGGATATTCGCTTAAATTAATTGCTAACTGGTTGGGGTTTAACTGGCGAGATCCCTTAGCGAGTGGTTCCCAATCCATCTGTTGGTATGATGAGTGGTTACAAAAAGGCGATCGCACTGTGCTTGACTTAATTCTGCGTTACAACGAAGACGACTGTCGCGCCACCCGCCACGTGAAAGATTGGCTGGTCAAGTTTTTAGAAGATTCTGAAAATGTAGTTGACAAACCGGAATAATGCTGGCAGAATAGAAATTGTCGCGAAAAACAAAGTCGCGTTTGGGACTGTAGTTCAATTGGTTAGAGCACCGCCCTGTCACGGCGGAAGTTGCGGGTTCGAGCCCCGTCAGTCCCGTAGAATGAATAATTAACAATTAAGACGCGATCTATCGCGTCTCTACAGCAGGATTTTTAGCAGTATTTTCTGAAATCTGGATCGGATGATTGCCACGTTTGCTCAGGAGGCAGAGCCTCCCAGCTTCGTTCCCAGGTTCAACCTGGGAACGAGTTCCAAAATGTACATCATCTGCGTTTATCTGCGGTAAAAAACTATTGATGTTAGCCAGAAGTGTATTTGGCGCTAACGTTAACAATTGTAAGTAAAATCTCAAATCTAAAATAGAATGACTGTTAGAGTTCGTATTGCTCCTAGTCCTACGGGAAATTTACACATTGGTACAGCAAGAACTGCTGTATTTAACTGGCTGTATGCGCGTCATCATAGTGGCAAGTTTATTCTCAGAATTGAAGACACAGATGAAGAACGATCGCGCCCAGAATATACTCAAAATATCCTTGATGGTCTTACTTGGCTGGGATTAAATTGGGATGAAGGACCATTATTTCAGTCAGATAGGCTCGATTTATATCGCCAAGCCGTCCAAACTCTTTTAGATAAAGGATTAGCTTATCGCTGCTATACCAGTGAAGCAGAATTAGACGAAATGCGGACAGCGCAAAAAGCGAGAAAAGAAGCACCGCGCTACGATAACCGTCACCGCAACTTAACTCCAGAACAAGAAGACGCATTTAAAGCTGAAGGTCGTCGCCCAGTAATTCGGTTTAAAATTGATGATAACCGCGAAATCGTCTGGAACGACATGGTAAGAGGTAAAGTCACTTGGCGTGGTAGTGACTTAGGTGGTGATATGGTAGTTGCCCGTGCCTCTGATGAAAGTCATATTGGTCAACCTTTGTACAATATGGCGGTGGTAGTGGATGACATTGATATGAATATCAGCCATGTCATCCGAGGAGAGGATCATATTGCTAATACAGCAAAACAAATTTTGCTGTATGAGGCATTCGAGGCTAATGTGCCGGAATTTTCCCACACACCATTAATTTTGAATCAAGAAGGCAAAAAGCTATCAAAACGGGACGGCGTTACCTCGATTTCTGACTTTCAACGCATGGGTTATACTGCCGAAGCTTTAGCTAATTATATGACTTTGCTGGGTTGGTCAGCGCCAGATTCAACCAAGGAAATTTTTACCTTAGAAGAAGCAGCACAAGAATTTGGTTTTGAGCGTGTAAATAATGCTGGTGCTAAATTTGACTGGGAAAAGTTAAATTGGCTCAACGGTCAGTATATCCATAAAATGCCAGTGGATCAGTTAACAGATAAGTTGATTCCATATTGGCAAGCGGCTGGATATGAATTTGACCCAGAGGGCGATCGCACTTGGTTAGAACAGATTTCTGCTTTAATTGGTGCTAGTCTCAACCGTTTAGAAGAAGCTGTAGAAATGAGTAAAGTTTTCTTTACTCAAACCGTAGAGTATAACGAAGAAGCTGCTGCTCAATTACAGCAAGCTGGGGCTGCTGATGTTGTCAGTGCGATCGCGCAAGCATTAGAAGCTAATAACAAGTTGAGTGCAGATGATGCTCAAACCATCATTAAACAGGTAACAAAAGAGAAAAACCTCAAAAAAGGAGTGGTGATGCGATCGCTCCGTGCAGCCCTGACAGGGGAGGTACATGGCCCTGATTTAATCCAATCTTGGCTACTATTACAGGCGCGGGGATTAGATAAGTTACGCCTGGAAAAAGCCTTAGCCAGATAATATTAACTTCACCAAGCCTTCTCTCTGGTAACGGGGAGAAGGCTTGGTGTTTTTGGTGTTTTGTTACTTTTGAGGAACTCGCTTTTATATCACATCGTCACTACCAGCAAGAGAGCAGTTACATTTTTGATAACAAACAATACGTTTGTAGCGGTAATAATGTACAACCCAGTGACGAATTTAAAGTCAAATATCCGGTCAGTATCCCCCTGGGCTGTTATCATCGGGACTCCCATACTTGTTGGCATTTTATTTAACGCCCCTACATCAGCCCAGCAAGTAAAATCTACATCAATGTTTGAAAATCCCACCATCAGCCCTAATTTTTCCCCAGATCCACTAACTATTAGGGGTATTGGTGGTGGAACAGTAGCAGCCGAAAAAGTGGCAGGTCGTTCAGAAACAGCAACGGGTTCATGCGTTGGTTTTGTGGATGCAAAACCCGACCATAAAATAGTATTAACTAATTTCTTTAAAAATCTGACTATTCAAGTAGAAAGTCCAGAGGATACGACTTTACTAATTAAAGGTCCTGGTGGTAGTTGGTGTAATGATGACTACAATGGCAAAAATCCAGGTATTAGTGGTCAGTGGCTAGAAGGTAACTACAATGTCTGGGTTGGATCTTACCAAAAAAACAAGTCAACCCCCTACATGATTAGACTTACAGAAAAGTGAGTAGAGGGGCGCGATCGCGAATCCAACTTAATTGCAAATTTTTAAAATAACCTTGCTCAATCAAGCAATCTTATTAGCTGCCTGATGTAGAGACGCGAAATTTCGCGTTTCTACGCTGACGGCTGAGTGCTATAGTATTATTCCTAGATTGGCAATCTGTCGCTGTGAGGCTAAAGTTAGGAGATCTTCTCCACAACTTTAGCCTCCCATCAGTTATATAACAAGCCTTTTTGATTTTAGGAGTAATAATGATGTTTGCAGGAAAAAGACCTAATAACCTGGGCGTTAAAGATGGTAAATTAGCACCTTGTCCTAATACCCCAAATTGCGTTTGTAGCTCTTATTCAGACCCAGCACATAAAATTGAGCCATTAACTTACAATTCTACTTCAGCAGAAGCGATCGCCAATCTCAAGCAAGTGATCCAATCAATGCCCAAAACTCAAATCATCACAGAAAATACCAATTATTTATACGCAGAATTTACCAGCGCCCTTATGGGTTTTGTTGACGACGTGGAATTTTATCTAGATGATACCGCAAAAGTCATTCATGTTCGTTCCGCTTCTCGTCTAGGCAAATCTGATTTAGGAGTCAACCGTAATAGAATTGAAGCCATTAGAACGAAACTGAAAGAAATTAAAAGTTAACTACCAAAAACCTGTTAACTATAAACCTGCTGTAAGCTTTCATCCCCGTGAAAAGACAGGAATGAAAGCTTTTTTCAGCTTAAATTTAGGTATAGCAATAGTTTGAGATCGGCAACTTCTAAAGTATCCTCTTGCAAAAGAGGCGATCGCCGCCCTAAAGCCCGCACTCTTGCTAATAATTCAAAAATCTATGAGTTACTGCTGGGATATGCGATCGTGCTGAGTAAAGCATTCTCCGCCTGACGTGAATCAAGTCGAGTATGCTGCACAATTATGGGTACATCTGAGTTGAAGACACTGGCGTAGTCTGTATCGAGGGGAATTGGCTCAGGATCGGTAATGTCATTAAAGCGCAGATGTTTAGTGCGTCGCGCTGGCACAGTGACTTGATAGGGGCCAATAGGTTCGCGATCGCTAAAGTAAATAGTTATTTCTACATGAGCATCTTGGTCTGAGGTATTCAGTATACAGGCAGTTTCATGACTAAGAAATTGAGGTTCAGGGCCAGTACTATACGCAGGAATATAGCCTTCAGGGATAGCCCAGCAAGTATGTCCTATTGCTTTACTCATTATTTCGCTGTCTCCTTTTATAAAGTTCAATTAAAAAATCTAGCGTCTGACTCGAAACCAACGATAGCCATAAGCGGCAAGTTGGATATCTTGTGAAATATTTAAAACCTCTTCATCGGGTTGGTCTTCAAATAAGTCAACCAAATAGCTGCCCTTATCATCTGTGAGCGTTAATGATACCTGGCAAGATTCAGAAGATAGATTATGAATAGCGATCGCCACTTCACCATTCCACTCACAACGGTGGGCAAAGACGCTTTCATGCCCTGTTTCCAGAATAAGCCATTTCCCCCAACCAAATGCTGGGCATTCCTTCCGCATACGGATTGCCCGCTCCATCCAGTTAAGCAGCGATTCTGGATCGCGGCGTTGTACACTAACATTTAAGTGCTTGTAACTGTATTCCCCTTCATCAATAACTGGCAGCACTAACTTATCGGAGGGAGCAGTTGAAAAACCACCATTGGGTTCGCTCGACCACTGCATGGGAGTACGAGCCGGATGACGCTCTGGTAAAGATAAATCATCACCCATACCCAGTTCCTCACCGTAATTAATTACAGGAGTACCTGGTAAAGTTAGCAGTAAACTATAAGTAAGCTTGAGTCGTCGTGGATCGCCGTTAATCATGGGAGCGAAGCGGCGGCGGATACCGCGATCAAAAATCCACATTTTTTCTTGATCTGGTGCTAGCGCGGCGGCGATTTCCTCTTGTTGAGCGTCAGAAAGTTTATCAAGTGTTAACTCATCATGGTTACGGATAAAATTTGCCCACTGACCAACTTCGGGAATTTCGGGTAATCTTGCTAATGCCTCAATCAGTGGTGCAGCTTTTTCCTGAACAAGAGCCAGAATTAGATGCTGATTTGCCCAAAAATTGAACAGCATCTGCATCCTATTACCATTCCCAAAATAGCGACTTTGTTCTTCAGGAAGTTCATTCACTTCTGCTAACAAAATGGCATTACCCTGTCGCCAGGAAAGAAATTTACGCAGTTCTTCAATATATATGATCGGATCGTCTACAATTTCACAGATATTGTCAGCTTGCTGCAATTCAATCAAAAACGGTGCAGCATCAATCCGAAACCCAGATACGCCCAAAGCTAACCAGAAACCCATAATTTTTTGAATTTCTGCCCTAACTTCAGGATTAGTAATATTTAAGTCTGCTTGATGATCGTAAAAGCGATGAGCATAATACGCTTCTGCTTCTGGGTGATATGTCCAAGTAGTTTTTTGGAAGCCAGGAAAGACAATTCCTTCCTTGATATCCTTGGGTTTCTGTTTCGACCACAGATAGTAGTTCCAGTACTTTGAGTTTTTGTTTTTGCAAGCTGCTTGAAACCAGGGATGTTGCTCGGAAGTGTGGTTAACTACTAAGTCAACCAATATTCGCATACCACGCTCACGCGCTTGAACGGTAAATTCTACAAAATCGCCTAGCGTTCCCAAGCGAGAATCGACGTTGTAATAATCCATCACGTCGTAGCCGTTATCCTTATTAGGAGAAGGATAGAATGGCATTAGCCAAATGCAGGTAACTCCCAAGCCCGCAAGATAGTCTAATTTTTGGGTTAGTCCTAGAAAATCACCAATGCCATCACCATTTGCATCCATGTATGTTTCGACATCGATGCAGTAGATCACAGCATTTTTGTACCACAAATCCAACATGAGAATATGCTTAAAAGATATGTAGGGAGAAACTCGCTTTAACTTGTTTCTCGTCCTACCTATCTTAAGCATGAAATGTAAATGTGACTATAAAGTGACATCGTTACTGGGTAACACGCAGAATTTTGTCCTTTTGTGCTGTACAGTTTCCTCGACCATCACAATTACTTGTAGTTACATATAATTCCCCATCTAACCCCATAACTGCGTCTCTAAGCCTTCCGTACTCTCCTTGTAAATACACCTCGTGACGCTGTACCTGTTGAGGAGATTGGGGATTGAAAACAACCCTTTGCAAATGCTCAGAACGTAGGGTAGCAATTATTAAACTGCCTTTCCACTGAGGAATAGAATTTCCGGTGTAAATAACTGTGCCTCCAGGCGGTAACGCCTGTTGCCAAACAATTGATGGTGTTACTAATCCTTGTCTTGATTCACAACGGTAGATAGTCGGCCAACCAAGATTATCACCAGCTTTGGCTATACTTGCTTTGTCATGTCCACTTCTGCCTAACTCTCCACTGGGGCCATGATCTGTTACCCAGAGTGTTGAAGCATTTAGCCAATCAAATCCTTGAGTATTACGAATTCCACTGATATATACTGGGTTGCCTGGGAATGGGTTATCTGATGGGACTTGCCCATCTGGTGTGACGCGCAGGATTTTACCTGCTAAACTTTTAGTGTCTTGGGAAAGATCTGGATTTCGTGCATCGCCTGTGCCGATATAAAGCATACCATCGGGGCCAAAACGAATGCGACCGCCATTGTGAAAGCGAGCAACGGGAATATTGTTGAGGATAATGCGATCGCGCTCTCCACTCAACCCATTATCAGAAAGCTGCCATCTTTCCACTAAATTTACAGGTGAGCCATTTCTAGTAGCGGTGTAATACACATAAAAAAATCGGTTATTAGCAAAATCTGGATGTGTTGCAATTCCCAGTAATCCGCCTTCACCACTATCGCTGACATTAATTGTTGCCACAGGCTGCGGCTGAAGCTTACCCTTGCGTACAAGCCGCACGCGCCCAGGACGCTCTGTTACTAGCATATCTCGATTGGGTAAAAAGGCAATTCCCCAAGGTACTTCTAGCCCATTCGCTACTGTTTCAACTCGCAGGTTCACTTTTCCAGGGGAACCAAAACCGTTTTTCACTAGGGTACAAGCTGTTTCCTGTGCTACTGCTTGGGTAGATGAAGTGTCAGACTGTTTGGAAGAGCCGTTACCCTGGGTGAAGGTTGATTCTGCTTGTGGTGTTGTAGTACACGCAGACAATCCCATCACGCTAACAAGTAACCCCGTCGTAAAAATTCTTGTTATTTTCATAGTTACCTCTTTCTAAAGATAGGCAAAATTAACGATTTTTATATCACTATTGATGTATGTGTGCGAGGGAATAAGATAGTATATAAAGAACGGAATAAAACTTCTTTTATGTATTGTTGATGACACAACCTGTAAAAATTGATCGTCAACGCGAACATCAAGCAAACGAGCGCACATTTTTGGCATGGTTACGGACAGCAATTTCTTTAATTGGCTTTGGGTTGGCGATCGCTCGATTCGGCTTGTTTTTACGTCAACTACAAACAACTTTAACGCAACAATCTAGCTCACCGCCTCCTATTTTTAATTCACAAAATCTCGGCATTGGCTTAATAATTTTTGGCATTGTCACCCTTGTATTAGCAGCATGGCGTTATAACCAAGTGTTTTGGCAAATTGAGCGGGGAGACTATCGCCCAAGTCGCTTAATGGTTTGGATAACTACTGCTTTTTTCATCATTTTAGGAACACTTAGCATTCCCATATTACTAGGGCGCGAACCAGCATCTAATTCCCCTCGCCCAGCAAAATCTACTTTTAATAGTAAGTAAACCTACTACATTTACAAATATTCATAACTGCCAACTCATCTATTAAATCCTCAAAAGTTGCTCTAAATCTAGAATTAGTGATTTTGGTTTAGGAATGGCACAATCAAATTGGTCACTTATTTTGGGCTATTCACTACGGGCATACTAAGCTAATTTGTTAAAATTAAATAGGTTGAGCAAAATATAAACGATTTTTTGATTTACTTATGAATCTTGAACTTAATCCGAAAGTTTCTGGTTTTTCTCTGTTATTGCTATGGCTGGCTTACGCTTTACTAGGCTGGTCTTTAGCTGCTCACCACATTGTTTGGATTGTCGGTTTATTTATAGCATTCATAGCTTTTTATTTAGTAAAAAAAGTAAATCCTTTATTAGTTTTTTTTATTAACGTTTGTTCACAAAATTGGTTTTTATTGTTGAGTAGTGCTTTATTGTTTAGTATTTTAGTGGCAGCAATAGCTACTTCTCCTCTAGTAATAACCCTAGTTATTATACCTTTAGTATCTACAATTTTAGTGGAAATAGAAATGCGTTTCAGTGGTTTAAATCAATTTAATAAAATTTTGATTTTTACAAGTTTAGCGGGATTAGGTTTAGCTGTTGGGGAAGCAGTCGATCTTATTTTATTACCTAGCATGAGATATTAAATTATAAAAATTAAGGAAATTTAATTCTTACCCAAGAGTTACCATACCCACAATCAACAGTAAATGTTAGTGCAGCTAAGTATGTGGATGAAATTAAACGTTACTTGCGCTCTTGTGGGACTACGGACTAGGGAATACGGACTGGTGAGGTAGGAATTCCATTATACTTTTATTTATGCCCATTTACTTACCCCCAAAATTATATATAGCAACGTGCGACTAAATTCATCAATTTGGTTTATCTGCGCTTAAATACTCTTGAAAGGACTTTTCGGATAAACTCTAAGTAGGCACAGCTAAATAAAATAAAAGTAAGCTTGAGAAGATAGTTATATGAAAGGTCTAAAAGGAAAAAATGTTTTAGTAACTGGTGCAAGTTCGGGTATTGGTCAAGCGATCGCAATTCGCTTTGCCCAAGAAGGTGCTAATGTAGCGATTAATTACCGCAGCAGTCCAGCCGAGGCTGAGGAAACTGAAGAGTTAGCAATTAAAGAGGCGTGCGGACACATTGAAAATTGCGGTGTTAAAAGTCTGCTAGTACAAGCTGATGTCTCTCAAGAAGCTGATGTAGTTAAGATGGTGTCTAAGGTAATAGATCAGTTTGGCAGTTTGGATATTCTCATTAACAATGCTGGGATACAAATTGCTGGGGCAGCACACGAAATTAAAATTGAGGATTTTGATCGAGTATTAGCGGTTAATCTGCGAGGTGCTTATATTTGCGCCCGCGAAGCAATCAAAAGTTTTATGTCTCAGGGTAGTGGCGGCATCATTATTAATATTTCCAGCGTTCACGAAATAATTCCTAAGCCTGATTATGTAGGCTATTCTGTCAGTAAAGGCGGGATGGAAAATTTAACGCGATCGCTAGCCTTAGAATATGCCCGTGAAAATATTCGTGTCAATGCGATCGGTCCAGGCGCAACAATTACACCAATTAATCAAGCTTGGACTGATGAACCAGAAAAAAAAGCTCAAGTAGAAAGTAAAATTCCT
>JBARVL010000413.1:0-4655 GCA_049646245.1 Crinalium sp.
CACTTAATCTCTGGCGAGCAAGATGCTCGCACTACAATATTTTTCAATCCCTGTACCTCACTTGACTGAAAATTGCTATATCTGCGGTTATAAAATTCCTGACTCTGAGTTGAGATTGAACTTGACCCCGAAATTCTAAATTTCTATTCTTCATCTAACGGCAGCCCAAATCTGACTTTTCCTTTGGCAAAGTAGCGACCAAACTGAAGTTCATATACTTCATCCTCATCCTGCGTCTCTACTTCTAAATCAGAGCGAGCATAACTTACGCATAACAAAGCATAACCTTGTTCGCGCAGATGGGGGGAAAGCCCCAGTGCTTCTGGTTGGTGAATGACTCCTGACTTAACGCGCACAGCACAGGTGGTACAAGCGCCATTACGACAGGAAAAAGGCAGTTCCGTTCCCTGATTTTCCGCACTATGCAAAATATAGCGATCGTCTGGCACTGTTAGTGTATGATAAGTACCTGTCTGGCGATTGTGAATTTTAACTTTATAGTAATGGGGCATAGATCAAGTAGCGAAATATACTGTATAATAATTAGAGCTTACGCCAAAACGATGTAAGCTAAAAAGAGAAACACACCTGGAGAGGTGGCCGAGTGGTTGAAGGCGCAGCACTGGAAATGCTGTTTAGGGCAACTTAACGAGGGTTCGAATCCCTCCCTCTCCGTTATTCCTTACTAAGTATACCTTTCAGCCATTACTACTCAAAAGGTGGAATGGTTGAATAGGTCTAATTGGTTGAAGTAATGGTTGAATAAACTTTGTTTATTCAACCGCAATAAAATCTCATATAGCTTAATCTGGTCGTGGATAGCTTATTAGCATACTAATTAATCTCATTCTCATGGTAAATATTGCTCATCATAGTCACCCTCTATCCAGATGACACCTAGTGAGGGAAAAGACTTTAATCAGAGGATATTATGTGAGTATGTTAGGTTATGCGCCAATTAATCGTACAAGTTCCGCGTGGATGCGGCAAAAATGTCCTCAAGATTGCTAAAAATTGTCAAGGAATAAACCTTGTCCAATTTGAAGCAAATAGCGAGGAGGAACCCGTTGATTTGGTAATCGTTCACGTCTCTAATCAAAAAGTTGAGGAATTGCTAGGCAAGTTAGAAGAAATAGATAACTTGCACATTAGTATGTTTCCGCATGGTGCGATCGCTCTCAAGCCTCCAGCTTCTGAAACAGCGCAACAGGTGACAAATGTAGAGGAACGCAGCCCAATTGAGGTATTTATTGGCGGTTTGCAAAGTGTCGGTTCTTGGCGAGGATTTTTAGGATATGCAGCAGTGGCGGGTATTGTCGTTTGGATTGGCTTGTATACAAATACCTCCTATCTGTTAGTTGCCGCCATGCTGATTGCGCCCTTTGCAGGACCAGCCATGAATGTGGCGATCGCTACTGCTAGAGGTGACGGAAAACTGCTGAAGCGGTCTATGATACGCTATTTTGTCGCCTTGCTAGTCACAATTTTGGTGGCGGCGGCACTCAGCCTGATTTTTCAGCAAGAAATTCCTAGCAGTTTAATGGTGTCAAACAGTCAAATATCAGCAATAGCTGTATTACTACCTCTAACTGCGGGGGTAGCAGGTGCGATAAATCTAATGCAATCAGAAAGAAGTAGTTTAGTTTCCGGTGCTGCTACTGGTATGTTAGTTGCTGCTTCTCTCGCACCACCAGCCGGATTAGTGGGAATGGCAGGTGCTATAGGTAGGTGGGATATGACCGTTAATGGTATCTTCCTACTACTTTTGCAACTTGTAGGTATCAATTTGTCAGCCTCAATTATTTTCCGCATCTATGGTCTATCTTCTCAAGGAGTACGCTATCAACGTGGTAAAAAATGGCTGTTTCCAGCTTCGCTTGCAGCCACATTAATATCTCTGGCAGGTTTATTAACTTGGCAGTTTTCCAGTTCCCCAGAGTTACAACGTTCTAGTCGTTCTCAACAAGCAACTGCCCAAATCCAAAAAGCTGTCAATGAAAGTAATCTAGCAGACTTAGTAGAAGCAAATGTGCGCTTTACTCGCCCTAGTAGGAAAAATCAATACACCCTGCTTGGTATTGTTTATGTGCAACGCAAATCAGGTGTTACTCAATCAGATGGAGAAATTCGCCAGCGTCTCACTGATGCTATTCAAAATCGTTTACTTCAGCAAGGATTCAACGTCACACCGTTGATTGATGTCAGTGTACTTGAGTCGCCAGAGAATAGCTAATAACAGACTTATGCCTTGGTTTCCCTTCTTTAAATGAGTAACTTAAAGAAGGGGCAAAGCCAGAAATTTTATTAATCTTAATTATCTAAAATAAACTATGCCAGAACCATCTGAAAAAATTTTTATTGAACGACTGAATAACGCCAAGTTACTTCGCTATTTGCTGTTGTTTGCCTTGGGCTGGGCTATAGTACAAGTTCTAGTTTATTTTGAAACTGTAATTATTATTTTTGTACTGGCGGCAATTCTGGCATTTTTACTTAATTATCCCGTACAGTGGCTCAGTCGTTTTTTACCCCGCAGCATCGCCGTTATTGTAGTTTTTTTATTGAGTCTATTAATTGTTGGCGGTTTGATAGTTACGCTTGGGTTAGCAATCTTAGCTCAAGGGCAGCAATTAATTGAGCAAGCCCCTGAACTTTTCCAATCTTTCATGCCTATAGTACAACAGATAGAAGAGTCATTAAGTAGATTAAATATTCAAGTAAATTTAACTGCGATTGAGTCAGAAATAAGGGAGCGTGCTTTATCAGGAATAGGTTTAGGTTTAACTACACTCCAAAGATTTCTGTCTAATGTCATCGATCTAATTTTGATTGCTGTTGTGGCTTTATTTATGCTTTTGGATGGCGAAAGGCTTTGGAATTTATTTCTGAAAATTTTCCCCAAGCAAGGGCGCGATCAGATTACAAGCACAATTAAGCGTAACTTCTTAGGTTTTTTTTGGGGAAGGCTAATATTATCGGTATTTTTTGGGGTTTCTTGCTTTGTTGTATTTTGGATTTTGGGAGCGCCTTATGCCTTACTTTTAGCAGGTATTGGCGGTTTGTTTGATTTGGTTCCTGGAATTGGAGCAACGCTAGGAATTACTCTGATTTCTTTGATTCTTTTACCTCAAGGTATTTGGCTGAGTTTGAAAGTATTAATAGGTTGTATAATTCTGCAACAAATAGAAGAAAATTTATTAATGCCTCGCGTTATGCAAGGCTCGATTAATCTTAATCCGGTTGTGATGTTTTTTGCTTTGCTGGTAGGTGCAAAAGTTGCAGGTTTAATCGGAGTATTTATCTCCATCCCGATAGCTGGAGTAATTATTAGCTTATTTGAAATTGAAGAAATGAAGGGAGAACAATAGTGATTGAGATATCTAAAATTAATGTAGAGACTTTTTATACAACGTCTCTACATTAATTCTCTTACAAAAAATATTTTTCTTTCTGCATCAATCGAAAAATCGGCGTTTATCTGCGGTTAAAATCTTAGAAGAAGCACTTTTCCAATAGGCTCTAAGAACAATATCTGAGATAATTTGCAGCTACATATCCCCTCAGAGGAGCGGAAATTCTCACCCAACCATTGTCTCCTAAGTTCCTAATTGTCACATTCCGCCTGTTGGCTACTCGCCCAACAATACGACTGTTAATTGATGGCTGTTGACGCACATTCAAACCACCTGTGGCTGTAACTTTGCGACAGACATTTTTGGGCGATCGTGGAAAAGAAGCACAATAGGTAAGATTATTTGCAGCTACATATCCGTTCACGGGAGCGGTAATTCTCACCCAACCATTGTCTCCTAAGTTCCTAATCGTGACATTCAGCCCGTTGGCTATTCGCCCAATAATACGACTGTTAACTGATGGCTGCTGACGCACGTTTATACCACCTGCCCGCGAAACTTGGCGGCAAGCGTTTGTTGTTCGTGCTTGATAATATACACCGTCGTTTGGTGCAGCATTAGAGAAAGCCGGAAAAGCTGTGATAGCAAGTGCCATCGAAACCATCATTGCGCCAGATGTTTGCCAATTAATTTTCTGTTTCATTGGAAAAATCCTCAAATTCTACTCAAGAGAAAGCACTTGTAGTTTTACAGATGCTTTTATTGGGATGAGGTACAAGTAAACAATTTCAATGTAGAGAGCCAAAGGCAAAAATTTTATTACTTGATTTAATTACAACCCAATATCCCTCTTCTTTCACTTTTAGCAAAGTAAAGCTGTTCGTAAATCCGCTTATAGTAAGATTTTTTTATTTATAAGAATTTAGGAGTGCATGAATTCTCGGCGGCTAGTGGGTATGAATCCCCCAATGATGGCATTCTGACTTTCGTTGGCGTAGCCTGCGCGTAGCGAATATTCTGGCTCCTAAATTCTTCAAATGAAACTAAACAGGAATTATTGAAAACAGTATTGAATTAATAAAGCTTAGTGCTAAGGAACCAATTAAAGCACTCCAGAAGCCCCAACGCAAACGAAAACCAGGAACTATAGCCGCAGCTATGCCAAAAATAATTGCATTCAAAATAAATAGAAATAGCCCAAAAGTTAAAACAATAAATGGAAAGGAGAAAAAAGTTAGAATTGGTTTTAACAGGGCATTCAAAAGCCCGAAGACAACTGCGGAAATCGCGGCTTTTTTAAAA
>JBARVL010000414.1:0-19680 GCA_049646245.1 Crinalium sp.
TAAACTAATTAACCAAAAAGCGCACTTATACCAACGCCACTTGGAAACATTAGAAAAATTACCGATTTATCCTGGTTTGGAAGACTTAATTTTTAAATTGCGTGTAGCAAAGCTACCGATGGGTGTCGTTACTGGTGCAATTCGTTCTGAAGTGGAACTGGTGTTAAATCAAGTTAATCTAGCACAGCATTTTGAGGCGATCGTAACAGAGGATGACTTAACAGCTAGTAAACCCGAACCCGATGGCTATCTCTTGGCTGTAGAAAAATTCAATCAATTACATCCTGAATTAAAGCTTCAGCCATCAGAGTGTCTAGCAATTGAAGATACCTTTGCGGGAATTACAGCCGCCAAGCAAGCAGGTATGCAAGTGGTGGGAGTAGCAAATAGTTACCCTTTCCATATGCTTCAGCGTCAAACCAACTGGACAGTAGATTATTTATCTGACTTAGAAGTAGAACGAGTGCAGCAAGTCTATTCACAGCAACAGCCGTCTGATACTTCCGCATTAATATAAACATATTTGGCGATATTTGTCAATCTGCCCAAGGTTGCAATTAATGAAAAAACGTTAAGTTATTTTTCGTTTTATTAAGAAATTAGTAACTGTTGTGTCATATTATGTTTTTAGCTGTCTAAGATATCGTGATCGGGTATGGTGAAATATAAAGGAATTGTTAAATTGTTCATAGGTGACGTACTTATGTGCTACCACCAATAAAATCAGTTTTGATTAATTCCTGAGTTCCGTACAGGTATTTGCAACCAGGAGGTTATATGAGTCCATCACTGCTGCGTCAGCTATGGGTGATGATCGAAAGTACACAGGCTAATATCTTGTTAAAACTAGATGATGCCAGCTTAGTACAATGGCTGCTCAAGCAACTAAATCAAGAGCGATCGCTCAATTGCCAGGAAGTTGCTGTAGTTAGCAATTACATCCAATCGCGCATATCTCTAATTCGAGATTTGGCTTATGAGCGATAAACTTGGTGAGCTAGTATATGAAGAAATTTTGCTACACTCAACATATTTAATAGTAGCGATCGCTCCCCCCTGCTCATATTTTAAACAGCTATAGAAATAGCTAAATGCTCCCTTCTATGGCAAGGTTGAAAAATAGAGAGGAAAAGAGCAACTCATCGTTTTATGCAAACACTGCCAAATCCAACAACTTCCCAAGCCGCTTCTAATCTACTATCCACTGATACAACTATCCAAAGGCGCAAAACCCGCCCAGTAAAAGTGGGTAATATTACAATTGGCGGCGGCTACCCTGTGGTAGTGCAGTCAATGATTAATGAAGACACCTTAGATATAGATGGATCAGTAGCAGGAATTCGTCGCTTGCATGAAATTGGCTGCGAAATTGTGCGTGTTACAGTTCCCAGTCTCGCCCACGCTAAGGCGTTAGCAGAAATTAAGCAAAAATTAATTGCTACTTACCAACCTGTACCCCTCGTTGCTGATGTCCATCACAACGGGATGAAAATAGCCTTGGAAGTTGCCAAGCACGTTGATAAAGTGCGAATCAATCCAGGCTTATATGTATTTGAGAAGCCCAAAACAGATAGAACTGAATACGCCCAAGCGGAATTTGATGAAATTGGGGAAAAAATCCGCGAAACCTTAGAACCATTAGTTATTTCCTTACGCGATCAAGGCAAAGCCATGCGGATCGGCGTTAATCATGGTTCTTTGGCGGAACGGATGCTATTTAGTTACGGCGATACCCCAGAAGGGATGGTGGAATCGGCGTTAGAATTTATTCGTATTTGTGAATCTCTAGATTTCCGCAACTTAATAATTTCTATGAAAGCCTCGCGTGTGCCTGTAATGTTAGCAGCATATCGCTTAATGGCACAGCGTATGGATGAATGCGGGATGGATTATCCCTTGCATTTAGGTGTCACCGAAGCAGGTGATGGTGAATATGGACGGATTAAGTCTACTGCTGGAATTGGCACATTGTTAGCCGAAGGCATTGGCGATACTATCCGAGTATCACTTACTGAAGCCCCAGAAAAAGAAATTCCTGTTTGTTACAGTATTCTGCAAGCATTAGGTTTGCGGAAGACAATGGTGGAGTATGTCGCGTGTCCTTCTTGCGGTCGTACTTTATTTAATTTAGAAGAAGTCCTGCATCAAGTGCGAGAAGCAACTAAGCACCTGACTGGTTTAGATATTGCGGTGATGGGTTGTATTGTCAATGGTCCTGGTGAAATGGCGGATGCTGACTATGGCTATGTAGGTAAACAACCTGGTTTTATTTCTTTATATCGTGGTAGGGAAGAAATCAAAAAAGTGCCAGAGTCTCAAGGTGTGGAAGAGTTAATTAATTTAATTAAAGGTGACGGTCGCTGGGTTGATCCTGAAGAAAGTTAAGATCATTCTTCGATCGCAGTTTTAACTAGATGAGAAGAATGAGATATCCTGCTATCTGTAGAGACGTTTCATAAAACTTCTCTACACCAAATGTAGATATCATTGGCAAGGGTAAGTCCTGAGTGTGATTTGTTGGCGTTTAAATTTACCTACAATGTATTAAATATGGACTTACGCGAAAAAACAGTGCGCTCAAGATGTTCGCACTACGTTAATTATAAATTTGGGGAACAATCTGTCTTACTCAAGACTCTACCCTAGAGACGATAGTGTTTTCCGGATTGCAACCCAATGTAACTGGATTTATATTGATATGCAGGCTACTAGCTAATATTGCCTATGCTAGAGTGAGCGTAATTCCTTGGTATTAGTTTCTCTGCGGCTCAGAAAAGGATCATGGTAATCACAAAACGTGGGCTAGTTCTCGGTGCAACAGCATTAGTGCTAACAACAGTTGGCGTTACTGGTGCTGGTATTCATTTGTCACAAGGTCAAGCTTTATTTCGCGAAAGCCCTAAAGAAATCGTTGATGAGGTGTGGCAGATTATTGACCGCCAATATGTCGATGGCACTTTTAATCAAGTAGATTGGCGAGCAGTACGCAAAAAGTATCTGAGCCGGAGTTACAGCACTAAGGAAGATGCTTATAAAGCAATTAGGGAAATGATCAAGCCTTTGGATGATCCCTATACCAGGTTCATGGACCCGAAACAGTTCAAGGATATGCAAATTGACACATCGGGTCAATTAATTGGTGTGGGTATTCAATTGGCTCAAGATGAAAAGACGAAAAAGTTAGTTGTAATTGCTCCTATTGAAGATACACCTGCTTCTAAGGCGGGGATTTTAGCTAAGGACACTATTATCAGAATTGATGGTAAAAGTACCGAAGGTATGGATGTGAATCAGGCAGTACAACTGATTCGCGGAAAAGAGGGAACACCAGTTAGGTTGACTATCCTCAGAGGAGATAAACAATTAGATTTTCCTCTGAAACGGGCAAGAGTTGAGGTTCATCCAGTAAAATTTAGCAATCAAAAAGATTCACAGTTGGGATCTATTGGTTATATTCGGTTAAACCAATTTAGTGCCAGCGCACCCTCTGAGATGCGTAATGCGATTAAAAAGTTAGAACAGCAAAGAGTAGCTGGCTATATTTTAGACTTGCGCTCTAACCCAGGAGGATTACTTTACGGCAGTATTGAAATTGCCAAGATGTGGTTAGGAGAGGGGGCGATTGTTTCGACAGTTAACCGAAATGGTGAAAGCGATCGCCAAGTAGCTAATCGTACTGCTGTGACAAATAAACCTGTGGTGGTTTTGGTGGATGGTGGTTCAGCGAGTGCTAGTGAAATTCTTTCTGGGGCGCTGCAAGATAATAAACGTGGTGTATTAGTTGGTACAAAAACTTTTGGTAAAGGTTTAGTACAATCAGTCAGACCTCTAGGAGATGGTTCAGCATTGGCTGTAACAATTGCTAAGTACTATACTCCTAGCGGACGCGATATTAACAAGCTAGGAATTAAGCCAGATGTGGTAGTTGAACTTACAGAGGAGCAAAAGAAAGCTTTAACTGCCGATCGCACCCAAGTTGGCACAGTAAATGATCCACAATATGCTAAAGCACTACAAGTGTTGAAGCAAGAGATAGCTAAAACAGGAAACAGTGCCGCTTCTACTACAAACAGGTAGTTGGATGCTTGAGTGTTGAGTTGAATTTGTAAGTCAAAACTCAACACTCGCATTGCCTAGACTGGTTGACACTTACCCGCGCGGATCAAACCAACACGACGAGCGATCGCTTCTTCTTTTGAAGCTAGTGGTCCCCATTTCTCCACAATACTTGGATCTTGATTCTCCCCTGCGATTGGTTCGTTGGGGAGAATTTCACAATGACCGTCTTTTTGCTTGACAATATACCATTTTTGTGTTATATCCATTGTTGCCTCACAGTTAACTTTATTAGGGCTTACTTCGATATCCCCCTAAATCCCCCTTCAAAAGGGGGACTTGGAATTTCCCCCCTTTTTAAGGGGGGTAGGGGGGATCTAGGTTTCAGACTTGCGGTGCGTAAGTCTTATTTATCTATTCGCAGGTGTTGCATCTGGTTGTAAAATCATCGGTAATCCTTGCTCGCCACCTCCAAGAATGATAATTTTAGAGTTAGGCGATTGAGCTAGTTTTTCATTAGCTTCAATCATTTTTAATCTGAGAATTTGAGCATTAAGACCTTGGGAAACAATCTTTTGGTAATCCGATAAACCTTTAGCTTCAATTCTCTTACGTTCTGCTTCTTGACGCTCTTTTTGCAATACAAAAGCCATTTGCTGAGATTCCTGTTCTGCTTTCAGCTTTTCCTGAATAGCTGTTTGGACTGTCTCTGGTAAAACTACATTCCTCAGTAAAGTTTCTTCTACAATAAAACCCAAAGATTGTAATTGTTGAGTAAGCTGTTGATCGAGTTGTTTGGCAACCTCTTGACGTTTGCTGGAGTAGATAGCATTAGCTGGGTATGTGGCAGTGATTTGACGAATAGTGGAGCGAAATCTAGAACTGAGAATATCTGTCTCGCTAGTACCAATTTTTTGATAAAGTTCTACTGCTTTTTGTGGGTCAAGTTTGTATTGAAGGCTAACATCAAGATTAAGTGTTAAGCCTTCTTGAGATGTGGTATCTACATTTTCTTTGACATCTTTTAGGCGAGTTGAAAATTGTATCACCTTAGCAAAGGGATTAACTAATTGACACTCCCCGCTCTAAAGAGACGGGGATTATCTAGAAATTTCTGCCGTATTTTCTAGATATCCGATTGTCAGCAACAGTATACTGAGTTAAATCAAACAAATTCAACTGAATACTTAATTGCTCTAAGGCATGGTTCCTGGACTCAACCCCCAACGGCGTTGATATCTTCACAGGCGTAACTTTCCGAGAGTCCCCCGGTAGCTTTTTTATTTTACTTGGGAATAGTAACCCAACTTTTTTAGCAACAGTTCTTGATGCTTTTGTATCTGCATGATCTGTAAAATTGCAGTTGGTACAGATAAACTTTTCACCACTACGATTTTTTTTATCAATATGTTTACATTTGGGGCATTCTTGAGATGAATATTTTGGATCAACTGCAATAACTGGTTTACCTGATTTCGTAGCAAGCCAAGCAATTTTATTAAATAAATCGCCCCATCCACAATCAAGAATTACTTTGTTTAATCCAGTTTTTGCAGATGCTCCGTTTTTTAGATAACCTCCTTTCCCATCATGTTTAGGTTTGGCACGTTTGATCATATTGGTAATTTTCAGATCTTCACGTCCAACAGCGTCAGCAGTTTTGACAATTTTAGACGCAGCTTGCCAGTTATACCCATCTCGTTTTTGAGCTAATTTATGCTGTGTTTTAGCTAATTTTTGATAAGCCTTAGTCTTATTTTTAGACCCATTAATTTTACGACTTATTGAACGTTGACGTATTGCCAAACGCCTTTGCGTTCTCGGATTAGTAGTAACTCTAATATTGTCGATGAAACTACCATCAGACAAGGCTACAAGCTTATTAACGCCAACGTCAATACCAACTACTGACGAAAGATCTGCTTTCAATTCTGGTATTTCCCCTGGTATCTCTACCAACATGGAAATATACCAATTATCGGCACTGCGCTTAATGGTGCAGGTTCTAACTTCTTTAATTAAGTTTAAATCCCTACTATTAAACATTTTGACGTTGCCAATACCAGGAAGATATACAGTTGCGTAAGTGTCACTCTTATTGATTAACTTAATCTGTTTTGGCTTGTACTCAAAAGAGTCTAGCTTACGCAAATATTTTGGATATCCTCTCCCATGTTTACAAAAATTTGTAAATCCCGTGTCTAACTTAGCAATATTACGTTGTAAAACATCTGAGTTGATATCACCAAAATAGGGATTTTTAGAACGTAACTGCGTTGTTGCTTTCATCTGTATTCCAGATGCGCTATCCCATTTGATTACGCCTTTACTATTTTTTAAAGCTAGGGATAAATCCGATGGTACAACCCCATGTTTGACAACAGGACAAGTTAATGGACAACTAGCGCCGTATTCAATACGAGACTCTAAATCGCAGAATGAACCCCAAACGTAACTAATTGGAGTATCTGCATTTTGGTTATTAGTATTAAATCCAGTTTCTCTCTCCCGTAGTGCGTAGTTACGGTGTTTTCTCAAAGTAACCAACCACTCAGACATTTTGATTATAGTCGCTTGGTTGGGTTTTAACTTGAAGTTCCACCTGACTTGCACTTGCTGCACCTACTGATATTTGCTACACTATTATTAGTTTAGGCTTCACTTCTAGCAAATGTCAACAGGTAAAGGTAAAAAAAGAGTTAAAGATACACCAGTTTTATATGATGAACGCAAGAAAAGACATACTGTACTTTTGACTGATACAACATGGCAAAAATTAACCAAAATATCTAAAAAGAGAAAGATTAGTATTAGTGAAATAATTGAACAATGGGCGCAACTTCTTGACTGCGAATAAATTCGCTCGTGTCCGCTTCCTCCACGATTTAAAAATGCGTGGCTCCCGCGTTCCCGTATTCCTCTGTGGACACCAGGAGCAAGGTAACGTTGGGATACTTGACCAAAAGCATCTACAACGCCAATATTGCCTGTAGGAATTATGATTAGTGCTTTGGATAGAGAGTAAAGTGTACCAATTACCGCTATTAATAGAGCGATCGCACTTAATGAAGAACGATTGCGCTCAGTGGTTATCCCTAGACGGTTAGAATATACCAGAACTGCAATTAGAGCAGCAATTATAGAAACAATAAAATCCATAAATTTATTTGCTCATGGAATAAGATTCAATTTACATCAATAATTTACGCCTTGGGGATGGTTTTACAAATTTAATAATTAAGTAAAACAGCATCTAGTTTAAATATTAATTGTTTTCTGGTTAAATTTTGATTAAATAGTGTTTATATTTCCATCTAAAGATTGATTTACAAATTGCAATATAAATAGTTAGTAAATTTAACCCCACCATAATCTGAAATTACCACCCCTTAACCTTGAGTCGTTAGTCTGTATAGGCAAACACTAAAAAGTAATTTTTAGAGTTAATTCTAAACAGGTTCAAGAACATGGCATTTATGCTTAAACGGGTATCATTATTAAGTGCGATCGCTCTATTAGCTGGCACATTAGGTGTATCAATATCTCCAGTTCAATCTCAAACAGGCACTATTCAAATGGATGGTTCCAGTACGGTTTATCCGATTACTGAAGCAGTTGCAGAAGAGTTTCAAAAAACAGGTGGTGGTAGAGCTACAGTTGGTATTTCTGGTACTGGAGGCGGTTTCAAAAAGTTTTGTCATCTATTATAATGACTTATAGTACAAGTCACTAAAAGTATAAGTAAGTTATTTATATGAAACGCAATCAAGTTCAACTGGAAATAGAAGGAAAAATTTATGAGGGCAGTTACAGAGTAACTAATGGAATGATTGATGTTTGGTATTTAAATAATCAAAAGACTACTCAACTAGGTGGTTTAAATGAAGAAGCACTAGCAAAGTTGTTACTTAGTGAAATGGTCATACAAGCCATGTCCCAACCGCAAACCAGTTCAAAAATGATAAATGTCAGGATATTTGAAAGGTCATCTGAGGAAAAAAAATGGAAAGGACTTTTTTTGAAAGAGTTTTTTATTGTACCACGTATAGGTGATTATATAGGGTTAGAAAAAACATCATATAAAGTTTTATATAAGGTCATTGCTGTTGTACATCCAGAAAAGTCAGAAGCAGTAGAAATTTTTGTTGAACAGATAATAAATCAGACACCAGAAAACATCGAACCTGTGCTGAATATTACTTATAATGAATAACTTTTTTGGAAGTACTAGAATGATGAATACAATCTCGTCTTCAATCAAAACTTATTAGACAATACGAGCTTGCTAGATGACTTGGTGTTGTAATACATAAATCTATACTTTGTAATATAGCTAAAAGTATCCGCCAAAAAAGTGTGATTTTGGCGGAAACATCAACTGCTTAAATGCTTAAATAGTAATGCTATTCATCAACAATAGAAATGCAATAACCATAAGGCAATCCTTTTGCTATTTTTGCATTTTTTTCTTTATCTACAAAAACTTTCCAACGTGCAATTATAGGCTGACCACTTTTATTAGAACTATTTAATTGAACCGTGTAAATACCACCCGCTTTATGTACATCACCCCTTATAATTCGATATTTGGTAGGCGCAAAAAATCTTGAAAGAAATTGTTTTGATTGGCTACACCAATATTTATCCCCAGCATAAATATCATCGTTAATAATTGTATTAAAGTATTTTTGAACTACTACTGTAGGAGGACTAACGCGAGGTGCTGGTTTTTTGGGAGCCGCATAAGTAGAGGGTATATTAGCTAAAAAAACAGCCAGGAAAGCAAACAAAGTAGTTTTTCTCATAATATGAAATAGTTGATACATGAGTATATTACATATTTAGAAAAAGATTAAACCTCAGTAAATACACTGAATTAAAACCCAGCCCACAATCAGTCTTAGCCAAGCTAGTCTAGTCAGCCAGCCCTAACCACTTAATCATCAAGCAAGGCGAGCAAGGTTTAAAGGGCATACCAGAGCCGTCTAATTGAATGCTAGGGATTGTAGGGCAGTTGTAATTTGTATAAATAACAAATATTCAAGAATAAGAACGATGATGCGATCGCATATCATCCAGGCTAGCTAGTCCTACCATAAACTAACTGCTCTAACCAGCCAGTTATAGCAAGGCTAGCCCAAATCGTCATTAAAAATTTTATTAATTATAAACCTTCTTCTTCAAGTGTTGCGACTAATTTTTCAAACTGATAGTTACAATCTGTATCTGGATATTCACTATTAAACACAATATAAAAAACATCTAGAACTGTTGCAAAACCGTGTTTTTCAGTAAGCTCAAGTAATTGATTTCTTAATGATTTTTGATGCAACGGTATTTCCACATAAGGTGGTAATTGCACAAAATTACCACAATTAGTAGTCTCTGTGACAACATTTGTTGTATCTATTGTTATCAAAGGCTCTGAAGTTGTTTGATTATCTGAAGCTGAGTGATAACGTATTTGGTCTGGATTCATAATTTACAATTCCAAATTTTTATTATTCTAATCTACTGAAAAAAATTAAACCATTATCCCTACACAAGACCTTTAAGCACTTATCACATAACTTGGGTGAGTACTTTTTGCAAGGATGAGGTAGATTTGCGCGGTAAACTCAGTTGTCCTAACCAGCCCCAATCTAAAGGAGCCATTATAAGCGGTCACAAATACTGAAATGACACATACCATCATCAAGCAAGTTAAGCTAGGGTTGTAGGGGATGCCTGAACAGTCTACACAGCAAGTAACAGGAGTAACAAAATATGAGTTTAGAAGAGTTTATTAACGTAACAGCCATTATATCGAAAACTATAAAATTTTTAGAAGACGGTAAAGAATACTTCGGAGAAGTTTTTATCAGAGACAACAGTTATCGTTTATGGAAAATAAAAGTTAGGTACGATGATAATCGCAAAAGATATTTAAAGTTTGAAATAAAGGCTGGCGGTAAGAAAAAATTTAAAGCGTCAGCAGATAATTATAAGCTATACAAATATGTAAAGATTACCCCTGAACAATGGGATATTTTCTATGATCTAGCTAAAAATGAGCATGACACCGAACTTAAAAATAACGCTCAAATAATTCTGAATAGCTTAATTTGTAACTAGCTAACCAAATAAAATTAGACTACACAACAAACACTGCAACCCCGTTAAGAGGGGAAACTAGCTCCCTCCCCTTGCTAAGGGGAGGGTTGGGGTGTGGTAGAGGTCTAATGATTACCGTTGCCGTTAGTCTTACCGTTACCGTTGCTGGTGGTTGCTAACACTTTCTCGGCAAGTTTGTCTGGAACTTCTTGCAGATGGTCGGGTTGCCAACTAAAGAAGCCAACACCCATTGTGAGCGATCGCAACTCTACAATAAAGTCGTGCATCTCTGCTTGGGGTAAGTAGGCGGAAACTTGATCCCAGCCTGCCCAATCTTCCTTGCGATCGTAACCGAGAATTTGTCCCCGACGACCAGTTAAAAGTTGCAACACTTTTGAGGTAAATTCATTGGGCGCACAGACTTTTACTGAGATAATCGGTTCTAACAATGTTGGTAGACATTGAGACATCCCAGTTTGCATAGCTAGGCGGGCAGCATTTTTAAATGCTTGTTCTGAACTATCTACTGTGTGATAAGAACCGTTGGTTAATGTTACCGCCACATCCACAACTGGGAAACCTAATGGTCCATGTGCTAGATACTCCCGCACACCAACTTCTACACCAGGGATATATTGACGTGGCACTACTCCGCCAACAATTTTTTCATCAAAATTAAAGCCTTGTCCACGTTCTAGTGGTTTGATATCAAGGTAAACATCCCCAAATTGTCCATGACCACCGCTTTGATGTTTATACCGTCCATGCACTGAGGCGGCTGGTTTGCGGATGGTTTCTTTGTAGGGAACTTGCGGTAAATGAGTTGTCATGGGTAAGTTATATTTCCGCCGTAGTCGATCTAATGCTACTTGCAGATGTATTTCCCCTTGACCCCAAAGGATAACTTCGTGGGTGTCGCCGTGTTGTTCCCAAGCTAGGGAAGGATCTTCTTCTAATAGTTTGGTGATGGCACTACTCAGTTTAACTTCATCGTTGCGCTTTTCTGGTGCGATCGCTAAAGCATAAACTGGCTTAAGTTGTTCTGCTTTTGGTAATTCTGTCGCCAATTGTTTACCCGCAGTGGTAAGAGTATCGCCTGTATGAATTCCTTCTAAGCGTCCTACTGCCACAATTGAACCAGCTTGAGCTTCCTGAACACTCATTGGTTGCTGACCCATCAGACGGTACAAACCACCAGCGCGTACATTATTTATTACTATCCCATCAGTTAGCGTACCTTTCCAAACCCGAACTAGGGAGATTTTACCACCTTGGGGAGTGTAATAGGTTTTAATTACTTGCGCTAATGGAGCATCTTGATGTAAAACAATTCCGCGATGTTCAGCAGTAGTTTCTGGTTCTGGTGCTTCTCGCAGTAATGCGGATAGCAATGGTCGTACACCGTAATCTTGCTCGGCAACGCCTAAGAATACAGGTACAATCAAATCCGCGCCTAATTCCATCTTGATATCTTGAAGAATTTCTTCTATAGGCGGTTCAATTTCTTCTAGTAATTCTTCTAGCAAGCAATCGTCAAAGTTTGCTAATTCTTCTAGCATTTCTTGCCGTGCAGTATGCTCTTGTTCTCGCAACTCTTCCGGCATGGGAATTGGATCGGCAGGCGCACCAGCATGATAATGATAAGCTTGCTCTGTTACTAGATCGATAAAACCGATCAGATTTTCTCCTTGACCAATAGGATATTGGTGAGGAACTAACGGACGGCTAGAAACTGTCTTTAGGGCGTGTAGTACGTCCATAAAGTTGTTATTTGCCCGATCCATTTTGTTAATAAAGACTAGGTGGGGAATTTCCCAATCGTCTAGAAACTTAAATAAGGGAGCAAGAGTCAGGACGCGATCGCTAACTGGTTCGCAAACTACAATTGCTGCATCAACGCCAATTAAAGCATTGTATGTTTCTTGAATAAATTCAATTGAACCAGGGCAATCTACAAATGTAAAATTAATACCTTGATATTCCGTGCTGGCAGTAGATACCTCTACGCTCATGTGGCGATCGCGGGCTTCTGTTGAACTATCACCCACTGTATTGCCATCTTTGACGTTACCTTTACGCGAAATTGCTCCAGTGACAAACAATAAACTTTCTAGTAATGTAGTTTTGCCACTTAAATAAGGACCAACAACTGCCACATTCCGTGTGGCTTTTATGACTTTTTCGTTCATAAGTCACCGCCTTAAGTAAAAAAAATTTTAATGGTGGGATATCAGTTGACAGTTAACCTTTATCCCTCTGTTTGTGAGATTAGCGTGTTATTGATCGATGTCACAATAATTGCAACTTCTTTTAAGATTTACTGCAAGAAATATCAAGCAATATTAATTTTCTCAAAGTAAAACTAAAATTTATTAAAAAAAGTTAGGAATTGCAAAGAAATATTTCTCAAGCCGAAATAAATCTGCGGTTGCCAAATCACAATATAACAAAACAGGGAATAGGGAATAAAAGTTGGGTGTACCTTACTTACCTAAAAAACGCTGTAATTAACTACAGATAAACACGAGATTTACACAGATGAACACAGATATAACTGATTTTTGCAAAAATATTAGGAAAGAAAAATCTAACAGCACTTTCCTGGTAAGGTTTTTTGAAACCCACTCTTACCCGTTGATGGAGAGGAAAGAAAGTAAGGCTGTTTTAATGCTAGGTTTTTTGATGTTGAGTTACTTGCTACCTGGTAATTTCATCCCTGTCAGGGCTAATACTCTTCCAAAGAAAGCTTCTGCACCGATATTCACGGCTCAAGCTCAATTAGGTTTACCAGCCGCAGTACAATGGTTGAATCAAGGTTTGCAGTTAATTCAACAGGGAAACTTAGGAGATGCGATCGCCTCTTTTAGGCAAGCATCTCAGTTAGATCCAGATTTAGCCGCCGCCCATTACAATTTAGGATTAGCTTTGCGACAGCAAGGGCAAATACAACTAGCGGCAGATGCTTTTTACCGCGCCACTCAAGCTGATCCTAACTTCGCTTTGGCGTTTGCTAATTTAGGCGCAGCTTTGTTAGAAGGTAACAATTTACCCCAAGCCAAAGATTATTTAGGCAGAGCGGTAGAATTAAACCCCAATTCAGGAGGAGCTCATTATAACTTGGGGTTAGTCAGGGAAAAACTGGGGGAATTAGGAGAAGCGATCGCATCTTTTAAATCCGCCATGCAATTCAGTCCCAAAGCACCAGAACCAGTTTACCATTTAGGTTTAGTATATTTACAACAAAGTAAGCTAGATGATGCTAAAAAAAGCTTTGAGCAAGCTATAAAAATTAATTCAAAATATGCAGAAGCTCATTACAATTTAGGTGCAATTTCTTTAAATCAGGGGAACTTAGACGCAGCTTTAGAAGCATTTCGTAAATCAGCATCAGCTAATCCTAACTATGCTAATGCCTATTACGCTGCTGGTATGGTATTTTTGCAGCAGAACAACTATTCTGAAGCTCAAAGAGTATTGCAATATGCTCAACAATTATATATTGCCCAAGGGAATAGCGAATGGGCGACGAAAGTTGAAGAGATGTTAGTGCGATCGCGCTAATCTTTAATTCTTTTTGTAACCATTCTGATTATAGAGACTTTCATACTTGATTTGCTCTTGCAAATCTTGCAAATCTTGCTTTAATTGAGTTATTTCTTCAGGAATAGAACCTAGTGAATAAATATGCGTTTGAATCGGTGCGATCGCTTTTACTATACTACTAAAATTTGCTTCTGGAGTAAGAGATAAATTTGCTAATTGGATCTCTAAATTCCTTAACTGTTCTTTAATATTTTGAATATCTTGTTTGCTAGAAGATTGCTCTGATTCTAACTGCGTGATTTTGGGAACTATGAGGTTATTATAATCTTGCAATTCTTGATTTCTCTGTTCAAAATCAGCCATTTTTTCCGCTAAAGCGAGAATATCATAAGCTGGAGGTAAGCCATGATGTTGCTCATCTAAATGATAAACTTTTGTTTTTAGTTGCTCAACATTAATTTTAATGTCAGTAATATCAACAGTTTGTAAATGTTCCTTAATTGTCGATATTTCTAATTTTAAATTAGTTATATCTCCTGGTTCTAAACAACTAGCCAGTTTATCAAAACCTTGATGAATTTCTGTAGTAAGGCTCTGTAATTCTATAATTATTTCTTTTTGCGGTACTTGATGCGATGGTGGTACTAACTCTGGATTGTTGCTGACAGTTGACGTTATTTGATCTGCTGGAGGTAGCAATTCAGGAATCGAGCCGAGATTAACATTTTGTACTGGGATATCAGTTTGTTTAAATAGAGGTTGAACTACTTGACGTACATCTGCGATCGCACTGCTAGTATACTGTTGAATTTGTTGTTGAAATCTTTGCCGATTAATTAAATTTAGTGAAACAACAACAGCTAATGGTGCTGAAGCATACGCTAACTGCTGAAACTTGACAGCCGCCACAGTTCCCACCACAGATCCAACGATGGCAGTATATTCAGCTATCTCAAGCCAGGGTTGTTTTTCCATTTGCTGATACTAAGCGTTTAAATTACTTACTGTTAATTGTAAGCCTTGATGCCGTCAGCCCATGAATGCTAAGAGCCTATCCCAAAAATAGAAAATATCTGCGTTTATCTGCGGTTAAACACTCTTAAAAGAAAGACTTCAGGGGGCTGATACCACCAAGTAGAGACGTATTATGGTACGTCTCTACATTTTATGGGAAGGTAGAAACGTATTATGGTACGTCTCTACATTGCTAACTAGCAAAACCTGCACCCCGAAACTCATATTGAATTACCTGTTTTTCTATCCCAATTACAGCCGCTACCTTATCCAATTCTCGATCTTTTAGTTCCATCCACTTCTGTAACCGCATCTTTTGTGAAAAAGAAAGTGGTGAATTATCCGCTAAAGCTTCTTGAAACGACAAGCTATGCTCGTCGATAATACGATGCACAGATGGATAGAGAGAAGGCATGATAATTTCTTGTCCCCCTAGCTCAAGAAATTGCTCTCTAGTTGGTGAATTTTCAAAATTACTAAACTTACTAGCCTCGCCAAAAAATTCATTTCTGACAGCAACGTAATCTACATGATTCTGATATCTATCTAGTAGTAGCTGCAAAGCCACTACACAATCTTTTACAGGAGTTAATACTGAAACAATTGATAATTTAAAACCTGTTGCTTTTAAAGCATAAAAAATTCCTGCCTCCGCCTCCAGTTTCTCTAAAGCTGCTCCTCCTCCTGCGGGTAAATCTATGATCACCAATGGCTGATCTGTTTCTACTAAAGAATCGATCAATGTATCAATTCCTTCATCTTCTGATATAGTTATTTGCTTAACTCCAGAAGCAATATTTTGATAATGCCGATATAATTGGGGATTGCGAGTATCTCCGTCAAAAGCAGCATAAGGTAAAGACTTATTGCTTAAACAATCTAAATAAGCTCTAGAAAAAGTACTCTTTCCTGTACCACCTTTATCGCTGGTAACTAAAACTAATCGGCGCTGCTTATTCATATTTTGAGTTGAGTTGATAATGATTTTGAACAAAAACTTAGGAATCAAAACGCTCTGATTGTGATCAATTCAGGCTTGAGACTACCATCGACCATCAATATTGTTGCCGTTGGTGGAGAAATGCCCTTTATTCATTGGCAAGACTTACCATGGTACGTCTCTACTTTGCTTGAATTCCTGCTGACGGATGAATTATTTTTGTAAAATTATATAATTTTTTCGTTAAATTAAGTAAGGTAAGTTATGAGTAATAGACCTATAATTAATTTAATTTTGCTTGATTTTGCTTGATGATACGCTATATATACCTGAAGATGAATATTAAAACATAAAAACAAACTTTATTTCCGTTAACAGGGAGGAAACATTCCAAAAACGGAAATAAAGCTCCATTTTTACGATCGCACTTGACTATAAAGCCTGGGATTTTGAGTCAGAAGAAAATAATCCTAATAGTGGACCAAGAATTGCACCGAATACGAAGCCTCCCGCGTGCGCCCAGTAAGCGATACCACCACTTTCCATGCCAATGTTAGCAGGCGCATCTAAGCTGGCTGCACCATAGAATGCTTGCTGTAAAAACCACCAACCCAGGAAGAAAAACGCTGGAACTCTGACTGTTGTGATGAAAAAACCTAGTGGTAGTAATGTCAAAACTTTAGCTGTGGGAAATTTCAGCACGTAAGCACCCATAACACCTGCGATCGCACCACTTGCTCCCAAAGAAGGAATACTAGAGCCAGCCGAAAAATACCACTGTGTCAAGGATGCAAGTATACCACACCCAATGTAAAAAATCAAGTATTTGATATGACCTAAGCGATCTTCAATATTATTGCCAAAAATCCACAAAAACAACATATTTCCCGCAACGTGCAAAAAACCACCATGCAAGAACTGTGATGTTACTAGCGTCGCCCATTCTGGTACTGATTGAGTGCTGGGTACGCCATTAAAACTAGCGGTTAGCTCACCAGGTACTACAGCCCAGATGTGGAAAAAACCGTTGAGTAGTTGCGGATTTAAAGTTAGCTCATACAAAAAAATTACAATATTAGCAGCAATTAACCCATAAGTGACATAAGGAGTAATAGTAGTAGGATTCTCGTCGCGTAATGGAACCACAGGCGCTTTTCCTCAAAATCAAACAGTGGCAACAGCATAACCCAAATTATTTTGGGCTGTCTTTTGATCTGTGGATAGATCTGCTGCGATGCCTGCGGCTGGCTGCTGAGTGCTATACAAAAAAGACCTCTCTAAAGTAAGAGAGGTCTTTTAATACACAATTACAGAACTAATAAAAGTTCCTTACCAACCTTGTTCAGATTGCTTGAGAACATAGGTAGCTACGTCTTTAATCTGTCCATCGTTAAGACGACCTTTGAAGGCTGGCATAGCATTTTTACCATTGGTAACTTGCTTGATGATCGCTTCCTCGGAGTTCATGCCGTACTTTTCAAGCGTCTCTTTCTTTAAATTTTTGTTAGCCATGATCACGTTGTTACCGCCAGCGTGGCAAGCAGCACAGTTAGCGCTGAAAATTTTGCCACCATTAGCTGCGTCACCCTCGGCAAGAGCAGGAGTTGTAAAGGCAACTGTCACAATAGCTAAAGCTAACAGCGCAATAGATATCAATTTCTTCAATGTAGTTCTCCTCTGTTGTTAAAACTTTGTAGCAAGCTTTATTCTACCTTTGATGATCATCAAGTCTATACCCAGAACTCGCTTAACCTACTAGATAACTAACTTTAAATTGCATGATAGCTAGTAGAGGAGCGTAGCTTAGGATACATTTCCCAATTTTCTACTGCACAGCAGCTAAAAATCGCAGCAGCATCCTCTGTAATGAGTATTGAGCGATGAGTAATTCAAAACTCAAAACTCAAAACTCAAAATGTCTTAGCGAACAGCTTTACCGCCACCCCATTGATCGCCCAAAACCTTTGGTTGTATGAGAATATGACCTGCAAGTGCTACTAAGTCATCTTCGGATAGATTTCTCATTTCTGCGAAAATGTCAGCACTATCAGTGCTAGGGTGTACTTCTGCAATCGACATTACTCCGTCGTATGTAGTTGGGTGGTGCAGATAATCCACCAAGGAATCAACATTATCTCGCGGAGGCGTTGCCCCAGCTAAGTCTTCAGGGCTAAGACTTACGTTGAAGTCGGTTTTTGTGATCCCTCCAGCATGGCACTGAGCGCAGACTGCATTAAATAAGCGTTTGCCTTCTTTGACTTGTTTCAAGTTCAGAGTAAGATTTTCACCCTGTTCATTTAATTTCACGGTGCGGGTATTGGCATCAAGTTCGATCGCCCACGCACTGTTAACAACTATCTGAAAGGCGAAAAATACAGTCGCCACAAAAAGCCATACGAATCGCTTAAGCATGGTTCTCCTTATCAAGTTTGCCTAACTAATTTAATTCTCAACACAGCTATTGACTCAATCACTTTGGCATCCTCACTCTTGAGGGTGCGATCGCACTCTTTCCAATCATCAGGGCATAATCTTAGTCTGTCACTCATCAGGACGCTGGGGATGCTAGTAGCGTGCTGCACTTCTTTTGGGTGGTTTGGCAGGAACCTTACCACTTATTGAGTGCTGGCATCTGGGTTTTGAGACAAAATTTTAGAAATAATTGCCTTAGCATCCTCCAGCGCGAGCCGAGTTTTTTCAGTTTTATAGGCAATTCCTAGCTGTTCGCACAGATGGAACACCTGTTCTACGGTTTGGTTGTAGTCCGCCGCGATTTCTGCAATTGACAGGTCTGCAAAGCCCATGATGGTTGGGTGAAGTTAAATGATTGAGTCGCTCTAATATCAATATCATGCCACTGAGCGATCCCTTTACTTACATTGGGAATTGGGATAGTTGATGATTTAGCCTACACCAATGCCTTTGGCGATCGCTTCTGGCACTACTGCCGGAATCGAAAAGGGATGCTGATGTAAGCGAATTAGTTGAGCTAAGGTTTTCTTTAATTGGGGACGTGGTATAATAGCATCGACAAACCCGTGCTGTAAAAGATACTCAGAAGTTTGGAAATCATCTGGCAATTTTTCTCTCAAGGTTTGTTCAATTACCCGCCGCCCTGCAAAGCCAATTGTGGCTTTAGGTTCTGCCAGAATAATGTCTCCTAACATCGCAAAACTAGCAATTACACCGCCAGTTGTCGGGTGAGTTAGCACAGGAATATAAAGCAATTTAGATTCTTGATGGCGTTCTAGCGCCCCAGAAATCTTTGCCATCTGCATCAAACTTAACATTCCCTCTTGCATTCTCGCACCACCAGAGGCGCATAGAATTACTACTGGGAAGCCAGCTTTTGTGCCGTGTTCAATTAAGCGGGTTAGTTTCTCGCCAACTACAGAACCCATACTACCGCCCATAAATCGGAAGTCCATCACACCTAAAGCGATGGGTTCCCCCTCAATTTGACCCGTCCCCGTAGCAACCGCGTCTACTAAACCTGTTTTTTCTTGAGTTTCTCGGATGCGATCGCTATACTGTTTGCGATCGCGAAATTTGAGCGGATCAGTCGGGTGTAGATGCTCATCTAAAGGCATCCAGGTATTAGCATCAATCAGTTGACGGATACGCTCTTCGCAGCCTACCCGCTTGTGATGCTCACACTCTAGACATACCATTTGATTAGCTTTGAGATCCTTGGTATAAGCAATTGCGCCACAAACCTCACATTTAGTCCACAGACCATCAGCAATTTCACGCTCTTGTTGCTGTTGACTACCTATTGCTGATTTCTGGCGATTTGCAAACCAATCAAATAAAGACATAAAAAATATTTAATTCCTTAAGGGTGATCTGATGCTCCCAAATTCTCTTCATCTGGGGAACTTAACAATAGTAAGGCAGTCCACTGGTCACTGCTTTGCACAAGTAACGCAGCAGGACTTGCTTGCCCAAAATAGGAGGTAACTCCCAAGTCAATAATCCGACTGGGAATTTCGTGAGCCGCTAATACTTGTTGCATTAATTCAGCTTCCCAACGG
>JBARVL010000415.1:0-15951 GCA_049646245.1 Crinalium sp.
CCCCCTTAATAAGGGGGATTTAGGGGGATCTGAATTTGACTGGTTAGCCCTCGTTCCCAGGTTGAACCTGGGAACGAACCCGTCGATGCTCCGCCTGTTAAGGCACATCGATCGCAATTAAAGCATTTTCTGGTAAATAACTCCGGAAACAGCCATCATCAGACAAAACCAAAATCATTTGCAAAGGATAATCTGGCTGAATATGTAAATCTGCCCAAGGTACAGCCACTTCTAAGCAACTATCAATAGCTACTTGAGCGCGACTTAAACACGGAAGCCATTCCCAATGTTCCCCAGCTTCCTGAAACTGAATTGATTCCGTCAGCAAATTAATTCCTAGTTGGTGGTGGAATTGATAATTCAGAGGCGCTTCATTTGGCACATCTGCCAGTGGTATTGGGCTATTGTGCATGGTTTTCTCAGGATAGAACCACAGCAGATTTAACTCAGCAGGGCAATCAACTCCTGGTTTAACTCCCGCCTTGAAATCTAACCGCAGATAGAAGTTAAGGTGATCCACTCCATACCAAAGGCGTTGAATGGTGCTGCTTTGGTGCATAGTACCCCGCGCCCCACCAATTTCAATCCGACCAGCTTGATCCCAATCCTGCTCATCTCCGCGTCCATCTATGATCGGATGGATAAAACTTTCAGGTTTGCGATCGCTACGTGCTTGATGAACCTCTACATATTGCTTTAATTCTGGCGGAATTGGCTCGTTTAATGCTTGATAAATGGCGCTGAGGTGTTCGCGGAATAATCCATCAAACACCGCATCTTGGTTGGAAGAATGACCTTCACCAAACCACCAAAACCAGTCAGAACCTTCTGCTGCATACAAAGCTTCCCAAGCTTCAGGATTATTTTCTTCTGTTGCTTCAGGATGGTTTGCTAAAACTTGCCGCGCTGCTGCTAATAGATCCCAAGCTTTATTCTTAGCAGGATCGCCTATCCATGTTGTCAGACTACCATCTACCCAAGAACCTGTATGTAATTTATCTGCGGGTAATGTTTCCGTTGCTGGGAATTGGTCGAGAAATTCAGAAACCGTTACCAGTTTAATTTCTTTATGGTCGCTGAAAGTTTGATAGAGATGTTCTAAGAAAGGTTTGCCATCTTCATGGTAATGTTCCCAGCAATTTTCACCATCTAAAGCAATTGTGACTAACCAAGGATTTTCGATAGTAGTACCACCGCCTGGTTGTCTGTGTTTGAGGGTACGTGCGATCGCTTCTAAGTGTCCCACTAAATCGCTTGCTGCCCGCTTTGGTTCCATTGAACCATAGCTAAACCCAATTAAATCCGATAAACGGTGGTCGCGGAACACCATCGCCAAGTCACCATGCTCAGTTTCCAGACGATAAGGGCGATATAATAACTCTGGTTCTAAAACATTTCCAGCACCATCACGCTGAAAGAAGCGATTTAGAGTAGAACCTAAAATAGCTTCATCAGAACATAGCCACTTAAACCCTTGTTCCGCCACATAAGGTAAAATTGCAGGGCTAACAGCTTGTTCCGAAGGCCACAAACCACGAGGCGTTACCCCAAAGCGGTCTTTATACATATACCAAGCTTTGTTTAAATGCCTGGGAATATCCTCAGCCCATTGGAAGCGATGCTGTGGCAAAGTCATATTGGGGATAGCCACGCGACCAACATTTGTATCTGCCAATAAAGGCAAAATTGGGTGAGTATAAGGAGTTGTAGTTACTTCTAGCTGCCCAGCTTCTTGCATTTTGCGGTGCTGGGGAATAATGCGGCTCAAGATTTCTCGCTGCTTGGAGAAAATGCGCTGGCGATCGCTCAACGTAAAATTCTTCCCTTGTTTTAACCATTGAGCAATTTCTGGATCATCCCAAAATAACGGGTCAAACCACGCTAGATTGTGCCATGCCAACAAATCGCTATAATCTTGCAAAGTCCAATTTTCCAAACACCACGCTTGTCCTTTATCCTGGCGTTGCTGATATAATTCGCCATAACGCGGATGCGGATCGATCAAAGTATGGTGATTTGCATCAAAAAAATGTTCAATAATAAATTGATGTTGTTCCGCTCCTAGCTGTTCAGTTGGCGTTAGTGCCACAGTTAGATAAGGGTCTAATGCCGTACCCGCAATGTAATCTTCTAGCTGTAAAATCAGCGAAGGAACTAAGTTAACCGTTTGGTGTAACTTGGGATAGCGTTCCAACAGCAGAATTAAATCCAGATAATCTTTTGTACCGTGCAAGCGTACCCAAGGCAAACGATACTGACCAGGGGAAACAGAAACACTGTCACGGCATTTGTATAAAGGCTGATGCTGATGCCAGATGAAAGCGACGTATAAAGGATGGGGCATATAACTGAAAGCTAAGTAATTAGTAAGTAGGTCAACCTACAGAATATAAAGTCATCATCCCACTTTAAACCCCTGTCTTTAGTAAGGGGAGGAGACTGATATTTTTAAAGTCTTGATTGGATATTTTTCGCAGTTAATTTCTATCTGCGATCGCATTTCTGCTGATTTTTTAAATTTTATTTAAAACAACAAAACGCTGATATAGCAATTAGCAGGAGCGCTTTTAGCAATTAGCTTTTCTTAAATGCTTTGCAAATTCGGGTTTTAGTCATAAAAAATGCCTTGAGCGCCTTGGCGGTTGCTATATTTACTAACAAAATAATAAAAAGACACCCTATTGGGTGTCTTAAATACTCAATCCTAAAATTAAAAGACTTGTTCAATCTCAGCAATTTCAGGGATAAATTCCATTAAGCGACGCTCAATTCCCATTTTTAACGTCATAGCTGAACTAGGGCAAGAACCACAAGCGCCTTGTAAGCGTAGTTTGACAATTGGACCTTCTATGTCTACCAGTTCAACATTTCCACCATCAGACATTAAGTAAGGACGCAAATCGTCTAATACTTTTTCAACGTTTTCAGAAGTTAGTTCCATTGTTTGTGTTGCGGACATGATTTACCTCTATGAAGTGGGATTGTGCTAATACAACAGGCAACTATATTGATCCTAGTCCACCCGCTTAGAAAAGGGTGGGTTTCTATAGGTTGCTACCAGCAGGGGGAGGCAGAGGGGTAGGGGGAGCTAAACAACTGCGGGTTCTAATAGTTTGACATTTTTATAGTTAAACTCGGTCGTAGTCTGCTGACCTTGCTCAGTTGAATGCACTACTTGACGAGTCATAACGTAATAATCGCCCATCTGCTCGTAACTATCTTCAAACTTTAATTCTTTAATCAATTCATTTGTCTGAGGGTTACGGAAGACAACATCATAGTTAGTGGACACATAACCTTTTCCAGTATCCAAGCTTTCCTTGGTATCAATGACAAAAGCCATGCGCCCCATAACCCGACTAACTTGGCAAATTTCCTTACCCCTAATTTTATAGTTAGAACCCATTGAGTCGCCTTTGACGAGGATTTCTAACGCGCCTGTATCGTCTTGGTTGCCCAAACTAAACTCATTTTTACCATGAGCTTTTTCAAAAAATGCCCGTTTGCGGTGGGTGACTACATCTCTAAGTTGAGTATATATACTTTCTTGGACAGTTTCATCTTCTATCCCTGTAACTTCCACGCTCAAGTCTTTGTTGATGCGAATTTTACCCGTGTAAACTTCCTCACCTTGCTTGAGTTCTATATCTGCACTGTAACCAGGAAAGTTTTCGTCCCAAGTGTAGCGGTTTTCGTAGGCAACCTGAAATAAATCACGGGCGTTTTTTTGTTCTGTCATAATATCTTGATAAAATCGAGTTCTTGTTTAGTTTAAAAAGCTTTGGCGTTTTTATGGCAGTCAACTGTCAACTGTCAACTGATTTAATCGTTCCATTCCCCTCTAGGCGGTACAGGTGGGTTGCGGGGTAGTGAGCGGGTCAATTCTTCATCTTGCTTTGTTTCACCTCTAAGCCACTGTCTAACGGCTGTTTCAATCACCTTACTAGGATCGTTAGTCAGGTGTTTGATTTGATTTAAAAGTTCTGGATCTAGACGGATAGAAATTTCTGCTTTGTCAGTTGCCGACTGGGAAGATAAAGTGCGATCGTTCATAGGTAGTAAAAATTTAGGAAAATTTTAAATAGCAATTAGGGGGCGGTGATTCGCAGGGGGGTTGATGCTGTGGGTTGGACATGGATAATTCCAGAATAGTTGATCTAGGGCTAACAGTGCTATTAGCCTCAAGTTTTCTTGAGATGAGATTATATGTCTATTAGGCGATCGCCAATCTTACACCCATAATCTAGCTACAAATAGCAGGTGACTTCCTGCTACTATCTGCGGATAGACAACATAAAGATTAAAATACATTAAGCCTACTCAAATTTTTATTACTGCTCAGTATACTGCTGCTCTTTATATCTATGACTGACGTTCCCGTTTCTCGTATTCGTAATTTTTGCATCATTGCCCACATCGATCACGGAAAATCGACATTAGCAGACCGACTCTTGCAATCTACAGGCACGGTAAAAGACCGTGAGATGAAGGAACAGTTCCTTGACAACATGGACTTGGAACGGGAACGTGGAATTACTATTAAACTGCAAGCAGCGCGGATGAACTACACATCCGCAGATGGCGAACAGTACGTTCTAAATTTGATTGATACCCCTGGTCACGTAGATTTCTCTTATGAGGTCTCGCGCAGTCTGGCAGCCTGTGAAGGGGCGCTGTTAGTAGTAGATGCTTCCCAAGGAGTAGAAGCGCAAACTCTGGCTAATGTTTATCTTGCCCTTAATCATAATCTAGAGATTATCCCAGTCCTTAATAAAATAGATTTACCAGGCGCTGAACCAGAGCGAGTTAAATCTGAGATTGAGGAAATTATTGGACTTGATTGTAGCGGTGCAATTTTGGCTTCTGCAAAAGAAGGTGTTGGGATTAATGAAATTCTCGAATCTATTGTTCACCTAGTCCCGCCGCCAAGCGATACAGTAGATCAACCATTACGGGCATTGATTTTTGATAGTTACTACGATAGCTATCGCGGTGTGGTGGTGTACTTCCGGGTAATGGATGGGACAGTCAAAAAAGGCGATCGCATCCGCCTCATGGCTACTGGTAAAGAATGCCAGATTGATGAATTAGGTGTACTCTCACCTACCCAGGTACAACTAGATGAACTTCATGCAGGGGAAGTAGGTTATCTCGCGGCGGCAATTAAAGCTGTGGGAGATGCCCGCGTTGGTGACACATTTACTCTTGTTAATGCGCCAGCAACAGAAGCTTTACCTGGTTACACCGAAGCTAAACCGATGGTATTTTGTGGCTTGTTCCCTACAGATGCCGATCAATATCCAGATTTGCGAGAAGCACTTGAAAAACTTAGGCTCAATGATGCCGCCCTCAACTATGAGCCAGAAACCTCTAGCGCAATGGGATTTGGTTTCCGGTGTGGTTTCTTAGGCTTGCTGCACATGGAAATTGTTCAAGAGCGGTTAGAACGAGAATACAATCTGGATTTAATTACTACTGCTCCTTCTGTGGTTTATCGGGTAACAACTATTAAAGGAGAAGTATTATACATTGATAATCCCAGCAATTTGCCTGATCCTCAACACCGAGACAAAATTGAAGAACCTTATGTCAAAGTAGAGATGATTACGCCAGAAGAGTACGTCGGCACGTTAATGGAATTGTGTCAAAATCGGCGTGGTATCTTCACAGACATCAAGTATTTAACCCAAGGGCGGACAACTTTAACTTATGAGTTACCACTAGCAGAAGTGGTGACAGATTTTTTTGACCAGATGAAATCTCGCACACGCGGCTATGCCAGCATGGAATATCAAGTAATTGGCTATCGCGAAAATACACTGGTGAAATTAGACATTATGATTAATGGCGATCCAGTGGATGCTTTAGCAATGATTGTTCATCGGGATAAAGCCTATAATGTTGGTCGGGCAATGGCGGAAAAATTAAAAGAATTAATTCCCCGCCATCAATTTAAAGTACCGATTCAAGCAGCTATTGGTAGTAAAGTAATTGCGAGTGAACAAATTCCGGCATTAAGAAAGGATGTGTTGGCAAAATGTTACGGCGGAGACATTTCTAGAAAGAAAAAATTATTGCAGAAACAAGCAAAGGGTAAAAAGCGGATGAAATCTGTAGGTACGGTTGATGTACCTCAAGAAGCTTTTATGGCGGTACTACGCCTGGATCAGGAATAACTTTTCTCAACACAAAACGCCTCAGAATATACTTCTGGGGCTACTCAAACTAAATTAGGACTTACGCAGAGATCCCCCTAAATCCCCCTTAAAAAGGGGGACTTTGAATTCCCCCCTTAAAAAAAGGGGTGGGGGTGGGGGTGGGGGTGATCTAGGTTTCAGGCTTGCGGTGCGTAAGTTTTATAAATATTGGGTGCGTAGTGTGCCAATATTTTTATAATGAATGGGAAAAATATATTGGTGATAGACGGCAAAGCAGTCTAAGGTTAATTTGGAATACCAATTCACACATCAGTCAATTTTAAAATAATGCGAATTTTAGTTACAGGTGGAGCAGGTTTCGTTGGCTCCCATTTGATTGATCGCTTAATGGCAGAAGGTCAGGAAGTTATTTGTTTAGATAACTTCTACACTGGTAGCAAGCGCAATATTCTTAAATGGCTGGATCATCCTTACTTTGAATTAATCCGCCACGACATTACTGAACCAATTCGACTAGAAGTAGATCAAGTTTATCATCTCGCTTGCCCTGCTTCTCCTGTTCACTACCAATACAACCCAGTTAAAACTGTTAAAACTAATGTTATTGGTACGCTAAATATGTTGGGTTTAGCCAAGCGTGTAAAAGCGAGATTTTTGCTTGCTTCTACGTCTGAGGTTTATGGCGATCCAGATGTGCATCCCCAACCAGAAGAATATCGCGGAAACGTTAACCCAATCGGGATTCGTTCCTGTTACGATGAAGGCAAGCGGATGGCAGAAACGCTTTCGTTTGACTACCATCGCCAAAATAATGTCGATATCCGTGTAGCTCGCATTTTCAACACCTATGGTGCGCGGATGTTGGAAAATGACGGGCGGGTAGTTAGTAATTTTGTGGCGCAAGCATTGCGGGGAATACCGTTAACTGTATACGGTGAGGGTTCACAAACTCGAAGTTTCTGCTATGTTTCAGACTTAGTAGATGGCTTGATGCGGTTAATGAATGGCGATCATATTGGACCAATTAATTTGGGGAACCCAGATGAGTACACTATTTTAGAACTGGCGCAAAAAATTCAACAGATGATTAATCCTGATGCGGAAATAATATATAAACCGCTACCACAAGATGATCCTCGTCAGCGACAACCAGATATTACAAAAGCAAAAAGTTTGTTGGGTTGGGAACCTACTATTCCTTTGGAATCAGGGTTAAAACTAACAATAGATGATTTTCGCGATCGCTTAGAATTAACTCACCAGCCTCTTAGTGCATCGAAATAGATTTAATTAACTTTTTTTAGGGAAGCAATCTTCCCTGATTCCCTACTTATCTTAGATTTTAAGGATTTCACCCCATGCGTGTTTGTGTTATTGGTACTGGTTACGTTGGCTTAGTGACTGGAGCTTGTCTTGCTCATATTGGACATCATGTTATCTGTGTGGATAATAATGAAGAAAAAGTCAAATTAATGAAGGCTGGACATTCCCCAATCTACGAACCAGGATTGTCAGAAATTATGCAATCTGCGAGTAGTGCTGGGAAACTAGAATTTACTTCAGATTTGGCTGCTGGGGTGGCGCATGGAGAAATATTATTTATTGCTGTAGGAACACCTGCTTTACCAAATGGTGAAAGTGATACCCGCTATGTTGAAGCGGTGGCGCGTGGTATTGGTGAGCATTTAGATCACAGCTATAAGGTAATTGTAAATAAATCTACTGTGCCAATTGGATCGGGTGATTGGGTGCGGATGATTGTGCTTGATGGTGTTTTAGAACGCCAAAAGTCTTTAGTAGGTGCAGGTGGCGTTGTTTTAGATGAGAATGTGCCAGAAATTGCTGCGGACTTTGATGTGGTTAGTAATCCAGAGTTTTTGCGTGAAGGTTCAGCTATTTACGACACTTTTAATCCAGACCGGATTGTGTTGGGTAGCAATAACAAGAGAGCGATCGCCATGATGCAAGAACTCTACACCCCAATTGTAGAGCGGCAATATGCTTTATACAAGTCTTTACCTCCAATCCCAGTAGTGGTGACAGATATTAATTCTGCTGAGATGGTTAAATATGCTGCAAATGCTTTCTTAGCTACTAAAATTAGTTTTATTAATGAAATAGCGAATATCTGCGATCGCGTTGGTGCAGATGTTACTCAAGTTGCTCAAGGAATTGGTCTTGATTCTCGCATCGGTAGCAAATTTCTACAAGCAGGTATTGGTTGGGGTGGTTCTTGTTTCCCTAAAGATGTTTCGGCTTTAATTCATACAGCAGATGACTATGGCTATGAAACTCATCTGTTAAAAGCTGCTGTTAATGTTAACCAACGTCAGCGCTTAATTGCTGTTGAAAAACTTCAGCAAGTTCTAAAAATCCTCAAAGGTAAAACTGTTGGATTACTGGGACTAACCTTTAAACCAGATACTGATGATATGCGAGATGCACCCGCACTTAATATTATTGAACATCTCAACCGTTTAGGAGCAAAAGTCAAAGCTTACGATCCGATCACATCTCAAAGCCGTATGCGTCACGGTTTGGGGGGTGTGATGGTAGAAACTGATCCAGAACGCTTGGCTGATGGCTGCGATGCTTTGGTACTGGTGACAGAATGGCAGCAATTTCGCCATTTAGACTATCAAAAAATGGCTACTTTGATGAATCATCCGGTAATGATTGATGGTCGTAACTTTCTAAATCGCGAAGAATTAGAAAGTGTTGGTTTCCGTTATGTGGGAATTGGTCACTAGAACAATTAACAATTAGGGGTCTTCCGTACTTAGTATGCTATATTTTTAGTTTTAAACGCCCAATCCCAAGCTCATAGCTGATTACCGCCTCAAGGTAGCATTGCATCGCTGCGTTATTGACTAATAATTGCTTATAATCCTTGCAACGATTGCTGTAGAAGGCTTTGATAATATTTTCGGCTTTAAATTAGCATACTAAGTACGGGAGAGCCAGATATCCTTTGCAATATTTTTAAATGTAGAGCTAGTTAGCTTACTAATTGTTTATTTTTAACTGAGGTAGCAAATTATTAGCTACTTTTTTTAGTACTAATAAAAGCAAGAAAACAAGAAATAATAAATCCGGTAAAAAATATGGGGTAAGATTTTTTCCAATCAAAAACACCTCCACCAACTTTGAAGGCAACTATTCCTACACAAATGAGAAAGGAAATAAATAAAAACGTAATTACAACGCCCTCAAAAAAACTGAAACTATTTTTATCCTTCATTGTTTAAATTTTGCCTTAATTATGGTAAACATCAACGATACAAATTATATTTTAGTTAGATAAATGATGACTTGGTAGAAGTGATTAAATGTAAAAAAAAGACCTTTTTTTTATATGGGTAGTGCGGGCATCTTGCCCCTTATGATGATTAAGAAAGCAAAATGTCACTACCCACGCACTCTAGCTGATAGCTGATAGCTTACTAATATACAGTGAAAGAATTGACAACTTGTTTTAAGAGCGATCGCACTTTATTCCAACGCTTTTCGGTAGTCGAAGCGTTGAATGTATAAAGTTTACCTCGACTGATGGCAACACTGGCTAAGTTGTGTCGTTCTTGATTGGGAAGTTTAACCGCGTATTCCAACATATAATAATTTTTAGCCCCAACTTCACGGGCTTCGGCATTGACTAATTCTGCTGTGCGTCCAGAATTAGGCGGTGCAATCGCACTTTTTCCTAGTTTATAACCAACTTCCCCAGGTGTACCTAAATCAGGTAGGGTTTTGTCCCTCGATACTGGGCTAATTACCACGCTGACATTTTCACTCGGTTCGATGATATCGTGGAAAACAATATCTGCGCCATTATTTACCTTGACAGCAACCCAGCCATTAGGATAAAAGAACCTATAACTGTCAGATGTATCTTCATATCTTTTAAATCCGTTGGCACTTGCAGGGCTAATACCCACTTGCAGACTTAAACTAAATACCAGTAGTAAGATTACGGCAATTCGTTTGAACATTTGCCTTTTCCTTTAAAATTTTGGAGCGATCAGATTAATCATTCTCTCACGGCTAGACTACCTGAAAGCTGTAACATTGTTGATTGTTTGCTAGGAGTTTAAGTTAACTTGCCCATGATGGTGTTTCCTACCACACTTCGATTAGAGGAGGATTAAGATAATTAACAGCTACCATCCAATGTATCTAGCTATGAAGATTAGTGATCTAAATATTGTGATAGCACAACAGCTAAAAACAAGCAAAATCCAGCAGAAAAAGATTCTTGGGGCTTTGGTATGGATGCCTTTTGCCTTGATAATCGGTGGAATTACACCAATACAGGCACAAGTTCCAATTCAGATGCCAATGGTAGTGGCGCAGGGCAATACCCAGATTAGTGCTGTAGATTTATATAATCGCGGTGTCGATCAGCTAGAAAATGGCGACTACAAGGCAGCGATCGCACTTTTTGATCAAGCGATTAAAATAAATCCCAAAGATGCTGATGCTTTTTATAACCGCGCTTATGCCTACAGTTTATTAGGATCTTACTCAGCAGCAATCAAAGATTACACCCAAGCTATTAACCTTAAGCCTGACTTCGGCGATGCTTATTCTAACCGTGCTTATGCTTACTATGTTGCAGGTAATTATAAGAGTGCGATCGCAGATTGTACACAAGCAATTCGCATTAATCCTAAAAATGCTGATGCCTATATTTACAAAGGCAATGCTTATGATGACTTAGGAGAACATCTTGCTGCAATTGAAAATTATAATCAAGCTTTAAGTATTGACCCGAAAAATGCCAAAGCTTACTATAATCGTGCTTTAGGCTACAATCGCCAGAACAACCATCAGAAAGCCATTGAGGATTATACTCAGTCAGTACGTCTGGATACCCAGTTTGCAGAAGCTTACTATAACCGAGGTGTTAGTAGTTTACAACTGGGAAAAAAGCCAGAAGCAATAGAAGATATTCGCAAAGCAGCAGATCTTTACCTTAGCCAGAAAAAGACCCAAAATTATCAAAGTGCGATCGCGTTAGTCAAACAGCTTCAGCAAACTCAATGATTTAGAATTTACCCCAATTAACTGTCAAATCAGCAGAGGCAGAGGACAGAAGTATAACTGAGATAATAATCTTCCCTCCTCCCCCCTCCCTCCCACAAGTGTAGGTTTTTAATAATTCCGCCAAATTAAAGTCAATAGTAAAACCTATTGACAATGAGACAACGAAATTCCTACATCCTCTGCCCCTCTGCCCCTCTGCCCCCCTGCTCCCTGCCCCTCTGCCCCCCTGCCCCCTGCCCCTCTGCCCCCCTGCCCTATGATTATTATCGTTATGGGAGTCACTGGTAGCGGTAAAACTACCATTGGCAAGCAACTTGCAGCCTTACTCAACTGGGACTTTTATGATGCAGACTCCTTCCACTCACCAGCAAATATTAAGAAAATGAACCAAGGTATTCCTCTAAGCGATGCAGATCGGATACCTTGGTTGTTATCAATGCAACAAGCCATTGACAGTTGGTTGCAGAAGGAGAAAAATATTGTATTAGCTTGTTCTGGATTGAAAGCTATCTATCGTCAAATTCTGGCGCGTGATTCGCAAAGTGTACGCATAATTTATCTTAAAGGTAGCTTTGAGCTAATTAATCAACGACTTAGCAACCGCCAAAATCACTTTATGAATCAAGAGTTACTCCAAAGTCAGTTTGATACTTTGGAAGAACCAACTCCAGAAGAAAGTATCTGGATAGATATATCACAACCGCCAGCAGATTTAGCACAGCAAATCATCGACAAGCTACAAATCTCTTTCTGAGACTAACTGAAAAATTTATACATTTATTCATAAATTTAATTATGTATGTAGATCCGCAAAAAATCGCCGCAGAAAAATCAAGTACCCTACCTTCGTCTTCTCGGGTGCTAGGAAGTATACTGCGCGATCGCTATAAAATTCTTAAACAGTTAGGAAGTAGACAATTCTGTGATACCTACTTAGCTAAAGACGAGGATTTACCAGAACAACCTTTCTGCGTTGTTAAACAACTCAGCCCAAAAGATCTCGATCCCTTATTTTGGCCAACTGCCAAAAGATTATTCACTACTGAAGCTGAAGTATTACACCGTTTAGGTAAGCACGATCAAATTCCCCAACTTTTAGCTTTATTTAAAGAAAACCAAGAATTTTATTTAGTTGAAGAGTTTATAGAAGGTAACGACTTAAGCGAAGAAATAGGTGTAGGTAAACGGTGGAATGAAGAGCAAGTTATTGTATTTCTTTACGATATTTTAGGGATATTAGCTTTTATTCATCAAAATCATGTCATTCACAGAGATATCAAGCCATCAAATTTAATTAGACGCAAACAAGATGGCAAAATAACTATAATTGATTTTGGTGCAGCAAAGCAAATTTCTCCAGATATTGCTACTTATAAAGGAACTACAAGCTTCACCGTTGCTATTGGTACTCCTGGTTATGTTGCCAACGAACAAGCTAATGGCAATCCCAAATTTAATAGTGATATTTATGCTACCGGAATAATTGCTATTCAATCACTCACAGGAATACACCCTTTACCAAAAGATACAACTAAAAATGAAATAATCTGGCGAAATCAAATTGATATTAACCCTGCCTTAGCAGACATTTTAGATAAAATGGTGCGTTACGATTTTCAAGAACGCTACCAATCAGCAGATGAAGTTTTGCAAGCAATTAAAAGTGCATTTGAGCAAAAAAAATCTTCATCTTTAGTAATTTCTCCCCCAGTATTACCATTAGCACCTGTTAAAAACGCCGAAGCAACACCAGCATCAGTAAACAAATGGTCGCGAGGTGAGTTAATCGCTGCTTCAGCACTGTTTTTTGCCTTATTAGCATTTCTTTCTACATTAATTCAGTTACCTATATTTATTAAATTATTAAAAGAAAATCAAGCAACAAATATAGCTAACCAACAAACACAAACCCAGCTTAATACTAATTGGATTGATTATCACAATGTCGAGCAAGGTATTAAAATCAAATATCCCGCCAACTGGGAAAGACAAGACATCCAAAATCCTGTAACAGCAGAGGTAGTAATATTTCTACCTTCTCAAGAAAACAACAATAATACATTCCCTACAAAGCTAGTTATTAAAGTAGAAGATTTATCAAAACGACCGATGACATTAGATGAATATACAAATTCTGTTATTTGGGAAATCCGGCAATTTCTGCAAGATGGTAACATTATTAAGTCTAGTTCAGCCACATTGGCGCATCGTCCAGCCCATAAAATTGTTTACAGTGGAAAATATCAACAATCTAATTTAGTTACTAACATGGAAGTATGGGCTTTGAAAAATAATAAAGTTTATATTATTACTTATTCAGCCGAATCAGAAAAATATTCAGAATCTTTGGAAATAGCTAAACAAATGATTAAATCTTTTGAAATTAATTAAAATATTTATTTGTTAAAATTAAATATTATTTGAAGTTTTATTTACTAATTCATGTCTACAATTTTATCCCTGGCAAAGCTTTTTTCCCATTACCAGCCCCCACTACATAGAAAGCGTAGGTTCTATATTTAATTCTCAACAATAAAATAGTTGACAAATACAATTCATAAATAATGTTAGGAACAACCATTAGGGAGCGATACAAAATAATTAAATACTTGGGCGGTAGTGGTTTAAGTGAAACTTATCTTGCAGAAGATATTTATTTACCTAATAACTGCTATTATGTAATTAAGCAAATTAATTGTGGGTGTGATAGTTCCTTCACTACAGAAGCAGCAAAATTACGTTTGAAAAATCAAGCAAAAATACTTTATAGCTTAGGTAGACACGATCAAATCCCTAAGCTATTAGCTAATTTTGAAGAAAATAATAAACTTTATTTAGTTTATGAATTTATTGATGGCTTACAAAATCGTAAGTACCGATTTAAAACTCAGATAAGTAGACATATAAAAAGTATAGCAACAGTAAAGATTAAGCGATCGCCTAAGCGTGAAAAAAATCAGCATTTACTTTGGGAGATAAATAATCCGAAACTGGAAGCCGATCAAGCTGTTGGCAAAACAATTAACCCTCAACAAGTTTTTTTAAAAAATTGGTCGCGTAGTGAAATCATTACTTTAATGGCGCTGCTGATTACATTTATAGCTTGTATGACATCTTTAGCAAGATTACCTGAATCTATCAATATAAGTGGAAAAAATCCGTCAAATGTTGCTGTTAATCAACAGTCTTTTAGACTAACTCCCAAGTTAGTAATTTATCAAGATATTCAGAATGGCATCAAAATTAAATATCCATCGAATTGGGAAAGGCAAGATATTCATAATCCTGTTACAGGTGAAGTAGCTATATTTATACCACCAGAAGAAAGTGATTCAACACAGTCTCACACAAAAATAGTTATTAGAATTGAAGATTTATCCAAACAACCCATGTCGTTAGATGAATATACTAATTCGTCAATTTTGGAAATTAAAAAATTTTTGAGTAATGCTAAAATTGTTGAATCACAACCAACTACAATTGCTGAACTTCCAGCCCATATCTTAATTTATAGTGGTCTTAATCAACCATATAGTTTGCCTACCAATTTAGAAGTTTGGACGTTAAAAAATAATAAAGCTTATATTATTACCTATACATCTACATCAACTAAATATGAGCAATTTTTAGAAATAGCCAAAGAAATGATTAAGTCTTTGGAAATTTCATAATTTTATCTTAAGGTGAAATAATAGCAGTCGTTAAGGTAATTAGGATTAATTTTGTCTACTCTAAAAATAGACGAAATTGCTCGATCAAATCTTGATTAACATCTGCGTAATCTGCGTTTCGGGCATTCGCCCGACATGAATATCTGCTCACATCTGCGATCAAAAACCAAAATTGTGATCCAAAGCAATCAATCTCATGTCAAACGCGGCTATGGCGGTAGCTATACCAACGTTAGACCTCGTGGTTCCTTAGTTTAATTTTGGATAATTAACCACAGATAAACACAGATGCACACAGATGGTTTAACTGATTTATGCTTATTAGTCTATGAAACTGCTAAAAAAAGCCAAAACAAATAGTATTTATCAGCAATAATACATTTATTGCTCTTTAAGAGCGATCGCCTCACTAATTTACCACTAATTTAATTAACTTTGAGGCAGGAAGCTTGGGATGAGCAGAAGTATCTGATTCAACTTCTTGTAGCAACTGCTGTAAATTAACGTAAGCTTCGCCTTCGTAATAGAAAATCAGTGAACGTGAACTGCTACTCAATTCTATAGGTCTACCCGCCGCCCGCGCCCTCAAATCTAGTAACCGTTCTAAAACTAGCTGAGAATCACTGCCACTTTGGAGAGTTAGAATTACTGCATTGTTCTTACACTCGCCACCTGGATAGTTAGCAAGGCACAAAACCGGGTAGCGGTTGACAATACCAGTTCTAATAAATTTTAAAGTGCCGTTGTCACTGAACCTTTGAAACTTGGCAGAAACCTCCTGACACCGACGCATAGGAGTGTAGCTGCCACTGCTGAAGTCATTGGAAACCCAGCGAATCATCGGTACTTCCCCGCGTGAGGTTTGAACTAAAGTCGCTGGTACATTGTTGGTTGTACCACAAAAGAAAGTATTGCCCTCAGCATAGCTGGGTTGAGTAATACTGGCAGTTGAAAGAAGTGCGATCGCACTTACACTCACTGCTGATCCAAATAACCGAATTTTCATAGTAGTGCGACGGTTTGCCAAAAAATTTTGTTGATTAATTAGTATTATCTGAATATTTATGCAAATTTAGGTG
>JBARVL010000416.1:0-15663 GCA_049646245.1 Crinalium sp.
ATCTTACCCCACCCCAACCCCTCCCCTTATCAAGAGGAGGGGCTATTTACTTAATAGATAAAAGACCGAACAAATTGTTCGGTCTTTATTGGTATTAATCACTTCATTTAAGATGTTTTACGCCTGAAAACAAGTGCTATCTAAAATGCTTGGAATTAACGTATATTGACGGCTGCACCAATGTTGACACCAATAGCTTGGCGATTGCTATTTTCAAAAGCATTGATTCCCAAATCAGCATTGCCGTAGAGAACAATATCATCAGTAAGTCTCCGTTCAGCCCCCAAGGTTACCACTGGAGCATTTTTATCGCCTAATGCAGTAGAGGTGGCTCCATCTTTTTGTACAAAGTTATATCCAGCACCCAAGAAAACGTTGGTGTCTTTAGCTACAGGAAGATCATAAGTAAGTCTGGGCGAGATTGCACTGGTTTGGTCATTGTAGAGTACCTGACCACGTACTGAAACTGGAGCATTAGGAACATCGAAACGGGCTGAAATATTGCCGCCTACCTTAGCATCTTGTCCTTCAGGATTAGTAATGCTTGTTCCCGCACCAGCGCCAATGTAGCTTTCAGCTAGTCCTTTATCAGTTTGAACTGTTTGGGCAGAAGCACCGTTACCAGACATCAAAATAGGAGCAATTGCGAGAGCGGAGAGAACAGAAATTTTAAGAGCAGATTTCAAAGAGAGTTTCATAGTTACTTCCGTCAATTGGTAGTGTGTTGTTTTCCTTTGTTACTTTCTTAGTCGTTAGTAGTTATTGGAAAGTTCCAGAAAATTTGAAAATTAAAAACTATTTTTTTTTGCAAAGCATTTCTTATAAGGTAATAAGATTAAGTCGTTTAATTGGCTAAGAATGTTCCCGTAATTCTAAGTTTGAATAAATAGCTATAAGATCTTTGAATGCCGACGTACCAGAGTGAATAGCGTAACTCCACCTGATAATAGCGATCGCAATGGCTAAGGATTTAATATTTTTTTGGAATTTTCTTTAAAAATAACCGGATCAATGTGTATTAGTAACTGTAATATTAAGAATTTGCTTTTAATGTAGAGCAATCTTTAAAAAGATTAAACTAAAATCCCACCCTGCAACAGGGTTCCCGTTGATACTCCACCGGAGAGGGGCAGAATTAGGTGTTCGGCAATCAGTAAATCCTGTTTTCTGTTTTATTTCAACAGCACGCTTAAAATCGACATTAGGAACACTTTTCGACTTTGGGCATGAAACGCATAGTATTGATTGCTGGGTTTGAATCATTTAATGCTGACTTGTACCGTAAAGCGGCTCAATTGGCTCAAGCTAGATGCCCAGAGTTAGATATTCGGGTGTTTAGCGATCGCTCTATCACTACGGAACCAGATGCGGTAGAAGCGGCACTAGCAGGCGCTGAGGTGTTTTTTGGCAGTCTAATATTTGATTATGACCAAGTACTGTGGTTGCGCGATCGCATTTCTACTATCCCCATCCGCCTTGTATTTGAATCAGCCTTAGAATTGATGAGTCTGACTGAGATAGGCGCGTTCAAAATTGGGGATAATCCCAAGGGGATGCCTAAACCAGTTAAGTTTATTCTCGATAAATTTAGCAATGGACGAGAAGAAGACCGTCTGGCTGGTTATATTAGCTTTTTGAAGGTTGGACCTAAATTACTAAAATTTGTGCCAGTGCAGAAGGTGCAAGACTTACGCAACTGGTTAATTATTTATGGTTATTGGAATGCTGGCGGGTCGGATAATGTCGCTTCAATGTTCTGGACGCTGGCGGAAAAATACTTAGGGTTGAAGGTAGGAGATATTCCGCCACCCGTTGAAACGCCGAATATGGGTTTATTACATCCTGAGTATCCAGGTTATTTTGAATCCCCGCGTCAATATATAGACTGGTTGGCAACGGATGGGTTGTCTGTGGGTAGGAAAGGTTTGGGTGGGGTAACGGATGTAACGGATGGGTTGTCTGTGGGGGGCAACGGTTTGGGTAAGCAAGTAGTAATGGGGGAAAAGAGGGGAGATAAACTTGCACTTGAATTACCAGTTGTGGGGATTTTGCTTTATCGTAAGCACGTTGTGACGAAGCAACCTTATATTGCTCAGTTAATTCGTTATTTTGAGGAAGCTGGGTTGATTCCTTTACCTATATTTATTAATGGGGTTGAAGGTCATGTTGCTGTTAGAGATTGGATGACTACGGCTTATGAACAGCAGCAACGCCAGCTTGGTAAGGTGGAAATACAATCTTTATCTAGTGATGCCGTCAAGGTAGATGCGATCGTTTCTACAATTGGTTTTCCGTTAGTTGGTGGTCCTGCTGGTTCGATGGAAGCAGGGAGACAAGTGGAAGTGGCGAAGCGTATTCTGACTGCTAAGAATGTACCTTATATTGTGGCTGCACCTCTGCTAATTCAGGATATCCATTCTTGGACGCGCCAAGGTGTGGGAGGGTTGCAAAGTGTTGTGTTATATGCTTTGCCGGAATTAGATGGCGCTATTGATACAGTTGCTTTGGGTGGTTTGGTGGGAGAAGATATTTATCTGATTCCTGAACGGGTTAAGCGTCTTACTGGTAGGTTGAAAAGTTGGATTAATTTACGACAAAAGCCGCCATCTCAAAGAAAAATTGCAGTTATTCTTTATGGTTTTCCGCCTGGTTATGGTGCGACGGGTACAGCAGCGTTATTAAATGTACCGCGATCGCTCTTGAAATTTCTGCAAGCACTCAAAGATGAAGGTTACGATGTTGGCGAGTTACCGGAAGATGGGGAAGAGTTAATTCGGCGAGTAAAAGAAGCAGACGAGGCAACGGATTTTGTAACGGATGTAGCGGATGGTTTGTCTGTTGGGAATACGGTTAATGTGAGGAGGTTGGAGAAGTGGTTGGGGTATTTGCGATCGCACTGGATTGAGAAACAATGGAAATCTCTGACTGGTACGGGAATTAATACTTTTGGGGATGAGTTTCTGGTTGGTGGTGTGCAATTGGGTAATGTTTGGATTGGGGTACAACCACCTTTAGGTATAGCTGGCGATCCGATGCGGTTGATGTTTGAGAAAGATTTAACTCCCCATCCTCAATATGCTGCTTTTTATAAATGGTTGCAAAATGAGTTTCAAGCTGATGCGATAGTCCACTTTGGGATGCACGGTACTGTTGAATGGTTGCCTGGATCACCTTTGGGTAATACGGGTTATTCTTGGTCTGATATTCTGTTGGGGGATTTGCCTAATCTATATATATATGCAGCAAATAATCCCTCAGAATCTATGCTGGCAAAGCGTCGAGGTTATGGGGTCATAATTTCCCATAATGTACCGCCTTATGGTCGTGCTGGTTTATATAAGGAATTAGTGGCGCTACGGGATTTAATCTCTGAATATCAGGAAGATACTCAGAAAAATTATGCGCTGAAGGAAGCTATTTGTAAAAAGATTGTAGATATAGGATTAGATGCTGATTGTCCGTTTGAAGATGCTAAACGTTTAGGAATTGCGTTTACTCCTGAAAATGCGCGGATGTTTAGCGCAGATGTGTTTAATCGTTATTTGGTGAAGTTGTACGAGTATTTACAAGTTTTAGAAAGTCGGTTGTTTTCTTCTGGGTTACATACTTTGGGTGAAGTTCCGAATCAAGAGGAATTAGCTAGTTATCTTGAAGCTTATTTTGGGGAGGAGTTAAGTGAAATTATTGAACCGCCAAGACGCAAAGAGCGCCAAGAAGAAGGCAAAGAGAAGTTGGAGGAGGGGAGAAGAATTTCTGAGTTGTTGATGCAAACTGGGGAGGAGTTAAGTAATCTTTTAAGGGGTTTGAATGGGGAGTATATTCCGCCTGCGCCTGGAGGAGATTTGTTAAGGGATGGTTTGGGGGTATTACCTACGGGGCGAAATATCCATGCTTTAGATCCTTATAGAATGCCTTCTCCTGCTGCTTATGAAAGAGGGAGGGAAATTGCTCAGAAAATCATTGCTTTACACCTCAAAGAACACAGTAATTATCCTGAAACAGTAGCAGTAATGTTATGGGGTTTGGATGCAATTAAAACTAAGGGGGAATCTCTTGGTATTTTGTTGGAATTAGTTGGCGCTGAACCTGTAAAAGAAGGTACTGGGCGCATTGTTCGCTATGAGTTGAAACCTTTAGCTGAAGTAGGACATCCGCGTATTGATGTTTTAGCGAATTTGTCAGGGATATTTAGGGATAGTTTTGTCAATATTATTGAATTATTAGATGATTTATTCCTACGTGCTGCTGATGCTGAGGAACCGGAAAATCAGAATTTTATTCGTAAACACGCTTTAGCTTTAAAGGCGCAAGGGATAGAAAATAGTTCAGCAAGGTTATTTTCTAATCCTAGTGGGGATTTTGGTTCTTTAGTTAATGACCGTGTGGTAGATAGTAATTGGGAGTCGGGTGAGGAGTTGGGGGATACTTGGCGCGATCGCAATGTTTTTAGTTATGGTAGAAAGGATAAGGGGCAAGCTAGACCAGAGATTTTAGATCAGCTTTTGAATAAGTGCGATCGCATTGTTCAAGAAATCGACTCAGTAGAATATGGATTAACTGATATCCAAGAATATTACGCCAATACAGGCGGATTGAAAAAAGCTGCTGAAAAGAAACAAGGTAAAAAAGTTAGTGCTAGTTTTGTAGAAAGCTTTTCTAAAGATACAACACCCCGTAATTTAGAAGACTTGCTGCGGATGGAGTATCGAACTAAATTGCTCAACCCTAAATGGGCAGACGCAATGGCAAATCAAGGTTCAGGTGGTGCTTATGAAATATCCCAACGCATGACAGCATTAATAGGTTGGGGTGGTACTGCTGATTTTACTGATTCTTGGGTTTACGATCAAGCTGCTGATACTTATGCTTTAGATGCAGAAATGGCAAAAAAATTACGAGAAGCTAACCCCGAAGCTTTTCGTAATATTGTGGGCAGAATGTTAGAAGCAAATGGACGTGGTTTTTGGCAACCTGATCAAGAGAAGTTGCAAAAACTGCGCGAATTGTATCAATTAACCGATGAAAAGATTGAAGGCGTAACAGTTTGAGAATTAAAAACTATTGAGGATGAAATTTTATTTAGCTGTATGGGTATTATATACAGAAGGTATGTATATTGAAAAACACAAAAATGTCTCTATTCCTTACAGGGCAATTTACTCAAATGTTACTAGCATCGACTAGCTCTTGCCATAATGTTGGAGCGGGAGAGTTAGTCGCTATTACGGCTTTAATGGCAGGACTTTTAAGCTTTGCTGCTACGGTTGCTTTACCAGCAGCAACGTTTTCAGCAGGCGCAGCATTTTTGAATGTTGGACTACCCGCCGTAATTACTAAGATTTTAGCAAGTTTTGCTATCGGTGCTAGTATCACTTCAATAACAGTACCATTGCAGCCATTTTTAGATATAGCGGCTGTAGCGGCTGTAGTTGAGGGTGTTAAGCATATTTTAGGATGTGGTTAATTTCAGTATTGTGTCGCCTCCTTACTTAGTAAGGAGGTATATTGTAGAACTTATTGCATAGTTATTAACAAGCCAGATAGCATAATAAAAAGCTAATAGCTGATAACTGACCGCTATACTAACCAAGACCATTTAAAGGTGGAGTATAGCGCACGGGATTTAAACGTATAAGTGAGAAAGGCACATTAGCCGTAGCTGCACCAGAACTATGCGTACAAACCACCCGACCAGTTACTTTATTACCATCATTGCTAAGAGTCCCGTTGTATCTAGCAACGAATCCTCCTCCTTTGATTGTAAAATTAACTGCACGTCCCGCTACTTTAGGAGTTGCTGCTCCATAAGCTCCGCGCTGCCCTTGCGGACTTCCCCAGTAACGGAAAGTAGGTATAGTCATACTACTACCCTTTTTATTGACGCTTAATTTTCTAGCCGCAACATTGGGATTAGCTTTGCATCCGTTACTAGAATTAGACCAATAAAACACACGACTGCTTTCTTTCCAATTCCCCATCAAGTTAACACCCCCAACTTTTGCTTGGGCAGGGAGTTGCCCAGTGGTGGCAGTACAGATTAAACAGCTAACTAAAGCAATAAGCCGAAATTTAGCACCCATATCAACAACCTCATAATGGCATGATTTAACAAGTCTTCTGACTCGAAGTTAGAGAATAGAGTTTTCATATTCCCCCAAATGTTTAGACTACCACTGCGATCGTGCGATCGCACTTGGTATTGCACAAATGTTAGGGGAGACTCAATTCTCAATACTTTGTTTTTTTAAGAAGACAAGGGTATTATATATTTTCAACACAATATTCGTAAAGTTGCCAATGTCTGTTGCATGAGCAATGATTTTGGTGCTTTTTCCAAGCTAGGGCAAATATGTCAAGAATTGATCGCAATTTGACACATAACTTAATTAATTCAATAGTAGTCTCTATAGGTGATTAATAAGTAATACTACGCAGTAAAAATTCTTAATAAATAGAATGCTAAAACCATCACCAGACCTAGTTAAATAATAGAAGTTGAGGTCAATTATGAATAAAAATATGCGAGTAAGTATTATAGCGGCAGTAACTTTAGCATTAGGCGCTAGTGCTACTTTTAAGTTTCCTAGTTTTAGTGAAGCTACTGCTATAGCAGCCATTGCTTCTAATCGTACAAACAGCAGTAATCCCGCAACTAGCAATGATGTTGCAAAAAATGCTCAGATAAAACTAGCTTCATTGGGCGCAGTACAATCAGACGATGACAGTTATCAAGCAGAAAGTGTAGGTAAGTGTGGAAGACGGCAAGCTAGTGGAGGTCAAAAAGGAGACACAAGACGTATTCAATTTCCTGCAACTAAAGGAAAGAAAACAATCAAAATTGCTTACAATATGCTCACAATTCCAGATAGGCTACAAGTTATCCATCAGGGAAAGGTGATTTTAAATACAGGTTTTGTATCAGGTCGTAAAATTAGATCACTTTCTTTCAATCAAAGCCCAAAAGAAATAACAGTCATACTCACTGGCAATAATTCTAAGTATGGCAAATCCACTTTGTGGTCATATACAGTAGATTGTCCCAAGTAAATTGCGATATTCTAAGTAAAACCACCTTAAAAAACATCAAAAAGAACCCCACCCCCAGCCCCAGGGCTGTTTCATTTTTTGTAGGGGCAATCCCCCCGTGGTTGCCCCGATGCCCCAAACGCCTAGCAGTTACTGGTGCGGGGTAGGCACGGAGGCGCTACCCCTACAAAATCCTTATTTCTTGAGAATGAAACAGCCCTGCCCCCAGCCCCTCCCCGAGTTTCGGGGAGGGGAGTTTGTTTTATGTTTAATTATATTGAGTTACTTAACGCTTTTCTTTGTATCCGCCAGCATATTCAATTACACACATAATTCGATATTTTTTATGTGAACCACAAGCTACCCCAGTAACTCGATAACCTGGGGTAAAAATATTTTTTCTGTGACCGCGATCGCTCACTCCATCATCTATGATTAATTGCATCACAACTTGTTGGGCTGTGTCGGGACCATAGGCGATATTTTCTCCGATAACAGTCTGCCAAGAACCATAACGGTTTACCCTATGCCAAGGACGGCTACCGTCGCTACCATTATGACCAGTAGCACCTTTGCGTCCTTGATCTTTCACATGATCTTTTGCACCTAAAGACATACCTTTAGATAGACGTAACGCTGGCACAGGTTTAGTAGCTTTTAAAGCACGAACTGCTTCATCTACTGGCTTTACTCCTTCCTGAGTTAAAATGTTTACTCCCCCAGGAAGTCTTAAGATTTTGCCTTGATAAGAGCTTCTTAATTTTTGGATTTGCGCTGCATAAGCAACGGGATTTGTCCGCGCCCGATTTGTTTCAGCCGCTATTCCTTTTTCTAAGGCGGAAAGATTTGTAGGAATGCTTGCTTTAGCTAACAGTAGATCTTCTGATTCTGATGATGTTGATTCAGATATAATTGCCTGGACTTTCTGCACTATTTCCCTTGTTTGCTCTATTGCAGAAACTTTGAAATTGTTGAAATCTTGATTGACACGACTATCAACCGTAGGAGCAATAAAATGTGTAGCAGCAAAAGTTGCTAATAACGTAATTGGTGCTAATGTCCAAAAGATCTTATGATTCATAATTAAATAAATTTAGTTTTAATACTGTGAATTATTGGAGTTTATGGCTGCTCAATTTCTAAAATTAAAGCTGACTTTTAAAATTATAAGTCTCAAAAATAATTAATACTGAGATCTTGTACTAACGGGAGCGCATGAGGCGGAGCCAGGATCAATTCGTTCCCAGGTTGAACCTGGGAACGAGATTACAATGGTTGAAGGCGTGCGACTCGTTTGCGATCGCAATGGTGCAAGATCTGAGTAATAGACATCTTCATAAATTCAAGGTGCGTTACTTAAAAATTACCAGCCTCTTACTCATGTCGCGATCTGTGTAAGTTTGGAATGTAGTTAATCTACAACTTTAAGAAGTCCATTACGCACTCCATCAAATACTTTGTTGATCAAAATTCGGTCTTTTTCACCTAACAAATCTTGAGAAAGCAAACTAGACATTAGACGGTGCTGGAATGCACGAGTAATTTTGCGAGACTGCACGATCTGAGATACGAGTTCTTCAACCTTAACTTGAGAAGCTAACACGGGCATTTGCACTTTGAGAAAATTACTCTGCTATATTTCCATATTAGCTTTTTATTTTTCAGGGCAGATAGTTCGCTAGGAATAATCTAGATGAAATTTTGTATTTGAATAAAAATGATGAGCTTAAATTTTGAGGAACCATCGCTGGCGGTATAAGCCGTAAGCAACTGCTAACCATAACAATACTGTCAGGATGGCAAAAATTAAAGAACCATTGAGAACACCAGCCCAAGATTGAAATAAATGCTCATTGATCCAAGCGTAAGTACTGGGTGCATCTTCCCCTAGACCAATTTTAGTTTTTACTAATGTTTTAATCATCAAAACTGAAGCGACAAATACTAAAATTGCGTTCATTCCCAAGATTTCAAAAGGACGACCCCATTCGCGCCGCTTCCGCACGTCAATTAGTTCATAACAAGCTGCTAGTAAAATTAAAGCTATTCCAGCAGTAAACAAAACGTAGGAACTTGTCCACAACTTTTTGTTAATGGGGAACCAAAAAATCCACAGTTGCCCAACTACTAAACAACTAAGACCAGCAATTACCATATTAATACTGGTGCGCGATCGCTCTGGTTGTTTCCTCAACCATTCACCTGTAAAGTAACCAATCAGCACACTAACTACAGCAGGTAAACTACTAAATAATCCTTCAGGATCTCCTAGTGAATTATAGCTATCACCTTTATATAAATGCGCTGCACCAATTATAAAGCGATCGATATAAGCACTAAAGTTTCCTTCACGGGTTAACACTCCTGCACCATAACCTGGAACTGGTACAAACGACATTACTAACCAGTATCCTATTAGTAATACTGCGGCTAATGCCCACTGCCCTTTTTTTGGTAAAGTGAGAACAGCTAAAGATGCCAGTAGGTAAGCAACGCTAATACGTTGCAATATACCCATGACGCGAATTGTGCTAAAGTCGTAATTCCAAAAGCCATTAAGTAGTAAACCGAGCAGAAATAATATGGCGCTACGGCGTAGAATACGCAAGTAAAGCTGTTTTGTAGGTTTGTTGTCGCCTTCGGTGTATTTGGCAAAAGAAAAAGCCATTGCTACACCAACTATAAATAGAAAGAAGGGGAAAACTAAATCAGCAAATGTCCAGCCGTTCCAATCAGCGTGAGCGAGGGCAGGATATACTTGGTCTGCAACACTAGCTTTATTAACTAGAATCATACCTGCGATCGCCATACCCCGAAATACATCTAAAGAAGTTAGGCGCATAAGTGGTTTATATAAGTAGGGAAAAATGTTATTTAAGCATGACTTGCCTTTTTGAACAGCAGATCTCTACAAATCTTATAATTATTTTTGTTTCTTGACTAAAATGTTCTAGTGCCGTGATTTATTAGCGATCGCTCAATGTCATTGAAAAAAGTGTAGAACTAACCTCTATCAATGAAATGCACGATCGCCAAATTGTATCAACAGCTTTAGTGGCAATTTGGTAGAAAAAAACATCAAATAGCTACTTAGTTAAATATTCATAATTATTATCTGAATTTACTGTAAACGTCACGCGAGTTCGACTAAAATCACTTTGGTGTAATTTTTCAATCTTCTGTGATTATGTCCTTAGAAAATTTTCAGTCTGAAATTTCGCGTTTAGTGGTCGAAGCAGAACAACTGTTGCGATCGCCACGCGCAGGACAAGCAGAAGCCGAAACTAAAAGTCGATTATTGGAACCCTTGTTAAATGCTTTAGGCTATACGCCCGAATGTCGCACCCCAGAAGGTAAAATTCGCAGTCTGATGCGGACAACTACATGGGTTGATTATTTACTGAAGCCTGAAGCTAGTTCCAGACCAGTGCTGATGTTTGAGGCAAAGAGTTTTTGGGATAGGGATATTTGGGAAGCGAATAAACAGCAGGTTTTGGAGTATCTGCGCGATTACAGTTTAGATATCGCCAATGAGCAGCCTGTATTGTGGATTGTTTTGTCGAATTTTCGGGAATGGTATATTTTGCGATTACAAGATAAGAAACCATTCTGGCAGTTTAGAATTGACGATTTGCAAAAAGATCCTGAATTAGTTGAACGCCTTTATAGTTGTTTAGTTAGAGAAAATGTACGCGGCAATCGGTTAGAGACTTATTACACTGAGAAGACAAGGGAAGGATTAGGGGAAAGATTTTTAGCAGATTTGAAAATTTGGCGGGCAATTCTGGCGAATGGAATTAAAGCATCGCAACCTGAACTCAGTTTAGACAGGATTAGAGAAGCGTCGCAAGTAATTCTCAATCGTTTTTTGCTGATTCGATTGTTAGAAGCTTTTAGCTCAGAGATGCCATATAACTATTTGGGAAGAATTTACTATAATTGGCAACAAACACTTTATGATTTGCCATTTATTGAACAATTGCGTAATGGTTTTCGGAACACTTGGGCAGGATACAATACAGAACTATTCAATGCTTCTTGGGTGGATGATTTAGATATTGATAGCGAGTATTTAGAGCCGCTAATTATTATTAATGCAGTACCAAGAGAAGGAATTCTTTATGCGATCGCTGCCACTTTAACGGAATATCGGTCGATCTATAACTATGACTTTACGACTTTAACTCAAGATATTTTAGGGACTGCTTACGAGCAGTTTCTAGCTCACCAATTGATTAAAGATGGAGATAAGATAAGGATTCTTGAGAATCAACAAACTAGGAAACGGGAAGGTGTATTTTATACGCCTGACTATATTGTGCGGCGGATTGTTTATCAAACTTTACAGCCTTTAGTTGAGCCAAAAATTGATCAGGCGATCGCTTTATTAGAAACTCATAATTTTACAGAAGCTCATGCAGTTGCTAGTTCAGTTTTAGAAATTACTATTTGCGATCCTGCTTGTGGTTCGGGATCATTTTTATTAGGAGCATTTGATTATTTATTAGAAGAATTAAAGCGTTATAACAAAGCTTGTGACAATCCTAATTTAACTTCAGGAAATGGCGATATTTTTAGCCATGCTTCAGCAGAATCAATCAAAAATTTAGAAGAAAGTATTGTCGTAAAAATGCTGCATGGTGTTGATCTCGATCCGCAAGCAGTGCTTCTCGCTAAACTTTCTCTATGGACAAGATTGCTTCGCGCCCGCCCGAATGTCTATGGTAAGAGAAATACGCTTAATTCTCGTTTACCTGCTCTGACTTTAAATATTCGCGTTGGCAATAGTTTGATTCATTCTCCAGCAAATTTAGAGCCTGTATCGAAGCAATTAACAACCGCCGCTAATTTGGCGATCGCCGCCAGAAATGTGACTTTATCAGAACGCGATCGCAGTCAATCGGTGACAAATTTAGAGAGTTGTATCGCTGAGATTAATCAACAAATTAATCCTGTGCTAGTTGCTTTTTTTGCAAGTGAAGATAGTTTGCAGGAAGCGGTAAAGTTAATTAAAGATAGAGTAGCAAATGAGAATGAAATTAGAGCAATTCGTTCGTATATTACGTCTGAGTCTACAAATACTTTGCAGGGTTGGACAAGTGCTGAAATTGAGAGATTAAAATCAGAATTAATGTTGATTTCCACTGCTTTAGAAGAGGTAATAATTAAGCGCCCATTTAATTGGCAAGTGGAATTCCCTCATGTTTTCGATCCACGTTTTTCAGAGGCTCAAAGAGGATTTGCAGCGATTATTGGTAATCCTCCTTATTTCAGTGTTGATGCCACATTTGGCAGAGGTGCATCAGAGTTATTATGGCTAAAGACAATTTACGCAGATATTTACACCGATAAAACTGATATTTTATTTTACTTTTTGCGTTGGGGCTATGAATTGCTAAAGCAAGCAGGAACATTGAGTTTTATTATTTCACGGGCTTTTATTCAAGGTGATAAGTCGAAAAATTTACGGGACTTTCTCAGTCAGCACACAAAAATCACCTATCTTCTCGATTTCTTAGGTCACAAAGTTTTTAATGCTGGCATTGCTACCTGTATTATTCAATTTCAGAAAGAGATTTCTACTACTGAAAACACTTTTACAACTGACTATGTTTTAGATTTTGATAAAGCCAAAACTGCAATTATTAAAAGACTACAACTGTCTCCTCAAAATGGTTTTGCTAAAGTAAATGTCAATCAAGATAGTTTACAAGCCGACAGATGGGAAATTTCGCCTTATAGCCATATTTTTAGTCAAATTGATCTCAATGGTACAAAGATACGAGACACTAATTACGTCAAATATATGGAGGGAATTACTACAGGTAAAGATTCCGTTTTTGAAGGTAGTTTTGCACACGAATTTTCCCAAGACTTTTTATGTTCAAGAGTATCAATATCTTCGATTCAAGCTTTTGGGCATAAACCATCAGAAACACAGCTAATCTACTATACTCACAGTACCAAATGGAATGATATTCCTTTATCTCTGAGAAAATATCTTGAATCAAAGCGTCAAGAACTAGAAAGTAGAGATGTTTTTAAAAATAGAACAAGTAGTTATGAATGGTTTCAGCTACATAGACCAAGAAACGGCTTACTTGCCCCAAAAATATTTTTTCCGCGCCGAGCAAATTCTAATAAGTTTGCAGTTGATGCAGATGGTTCATTAGGCTTTAAAAGTGATGTTGCTGGCTTTGTGAAAGCTGAAAATACTAGCATAGACTTACTTTATTACATTTGCGCCTTGCTCAATTCTACAGTTCTAGAATTTCGCTATCGATCGCTCGGTGGTATTGGTAAACTGACAGGAAAAGGAATGTTTGAATATTTTGAAAATCAAGTGGGTGACTTACCAATTCCTGTATTTGAACAACCAGAAAATAATCCAGATTTTCAAGAATTAGCCGAACTTGGCAAAGAAGCACATCAAGTTTGGCGCGATCGCTATGCGATCGTCACCGCCTATCAAGCCAAATCTACCGCCATCCCTTATACCGAAGTCTCAGCAATCCACTATCACAGTATCACTGGAGACTATGGCGTAGATATTGAATATGCCAGCCCTAACCCCAATCGTGAAGGACATTTACTCTCACTAAAAATTGATCCAACTATTGATGGTTATCGCCTCTGGGGAGAAATTAGCGAAGATGAAGATTGGCGTGAAGGCGATCGCGAATGGATTGAACTTGTGAGTGTCAGAATTCGCAATAATTTCCTACGGCGTTATTTACTCGCCCGATTAATTTATCTCATTGAGTTCGATCCTGACTTTCGCCGTAAACAAAAGCTGACTCGTGATGTTAGTAACTTACTCACAGCAGCCTTTGGTGCCTTAAAGATGTATCAATTTGACAGCGATCGCATTAATAACTTGCGAGTGTTAGAAGTAATCGAGCAAAGAGTTCAACAAGAAACAGGGCGATCGGACTTAGAAAATATTCTCCTGCGGCAAGCGGAAATTCAAGCAGAAATTGATCGAATTGCCTACAGATTATATGGAGTAGTAGAATATCAAGAAGTTATAGAGCAATCTCTCAAAATTGTCCTGTAATTTGCTCTCAAGTATTCCCTAGATTCTGCTTAGATAAGCGGGAAAAGGCGATCGCATAACTTTAAATCTGCCTTCTAGCTATCTCTGTTATTATACCTGCGATCAATTTTTGGCATTCTTTACAAAATCTACCGTTAAGTTTTATATCGTATTCAATCAATTCATTCAGGAAATAGAACAACCATCCGTCACACTAATACGGATATGGAAAATGAAACAAAATTGACGCTAATTAAAGTCATTCATACGTTGATATGGGTATTTTTCAAGTGTGTAATTTTTTATATGCTTTATGCCGCGATGCCTACGGCGGCAAGCTACGGCAATAAACTCGATCTCTGGCTCTGGATTGGTTATGGGTTTGTATTGCTAGAAAAGCTAACAGTTACAAACCCTTAGAAGGCGAGGTGGGATGGGAGCATCCAGAAGGTACTAGGATCAAAGTATTCAACCAAATCCCGACCGGATTAGCGATAATCAAAGTTAAAGGTAAAGACCCGTAGATCCAATGGTTAAAACTCCAACTCAAACACAAAAGCTTTCTAAAGTAGAAGGTACTAAAGACCGCAGTAATTATTTGCGTGAACCAGTAGCGACTGAGATATATCAGGACACCAACTGTTTCACAGAAGATGCTATTCAAATTCTCAAGTATCACGGGTCATACCAGCAAGACAACCGAGATAATCGAGTCAAGGGTCAGGAAAAAGACTACCAGTTTATGCTGCGTACTCGCAATCCAGGCGGGTTAGTGCCACCGCAATTGTATCTGACATTAGACCAACTAGCAGAAGAATACGGCAATCAAACATTACGGGTTACAACTCGTCAAGGGTTTCAGATGCACGGGATTTTGAAGAAAAATCTCAAATCTGCGATCGCGGCGATAATTAAAAGCATGGGTTCAACCCTGGGCGCTTGCGGTGATGTTAACCGTAATGTCATGGCTCCACCTGCTCCCTACAAAAATCGCCCTGAATATGATTATGCTTGGGAGTATGCAGATAATATTGCTGCTTTGCTGACTCCTCAAACTGGCGCTTACTACGAAATTTGGCTAGATGGGGAAAAAGCCATTAGCGCGGAAGAAAGCCCAGAAATTACAGCAGCGCGACAACGTAATGGTAATGGCACAATTGTTCACGATCCAGAAGAACCGATTTATGGGCAACATTATATGCCCCGTAAATTTAAAATCTCTGTAACTGTACCTGGAGATAATTCGATTGATCTATATTCTCAAGATGTCAGCTTAGTAGTAATTACCAATGACCAAGGAGAATTAGAGGGATTTAATGTTTATGCTGGTGGTGGTTTAGGTCGCACTCATAATAAGGAAGACACTTTCCCTCGCCTAGCTGATGAAATTGGATATGTAGATAAACAAGATGTCTACGATTTAGTTAAGGCTATTGTAGCGACGCAGCGAGATTATGGGAATCGTTTCGACCGCCGTCATTCGCGGATGAAATACCTGCTGGAAGATTGGGGCGTTGATAAGTTCCGCGCTACTGTTGAGGAATATTTAGGGAAAGCAATTCAACCTTTTAAACCTTTACCCGCCTGGAAGTACGAAGATT
>JBARVL010000417.1:0-7211 GCA_049646245.1 Crinalium sp.
GATGGCATTTTGGCTGAAATCATCAAAGTTCCAGGGATTAAGGACGCTTATACAGTCACTTTGTAGCAGTTAGCAGTTAGCATTTAGCAGTTAGCAAGAAGTTAAAACTGTAAATTAAGGTATTAAAACTTAATTTGTGCTAATTGCTAATCGCTAATCGAAGGATCGCTAATCGAAGGATTGCTAATCGCTTTTATATGGCAAATAGTTGGTGGGAAATTGAGATTTTATCTGATCCAGGGCTGGAAGAATCAATCTTCTGGCGGCTGGAAAAGTTTGGTTGTCGTGGAATGTCCAGTGAGTTGAAAGAACACTCTCAGCTAGTACGTGCTTATGTACCAGAAATTCAAGCGCAACTTTTGGATTTAGCCGCGTTAGCTTTATGGTTACGCCAAGATGCTTTAATCGCAGGTATGCCTCTACCAGTGACGCACTGGCATTTAATTGATGAGGAAGACTGGGCAACTAATTGGAAGCAATATTGGCAACCTCAAGAAATTGGCGATCGCATTTTAATTTATCCTGCTTGGCTACAACTTCCAGAAGCTTCAGAACGTAAAATATTACGTCTAGATCCTGGTATGGCTTTTGGCACAGGTACGCATCAAACTACTCAGTTATGTTTAGAAGCACTAGAAATGCGATTAGGTAGCGATACTAATAATCAAGTAATAGCCGATCTTGGGTGCGGTTCTGGTATTCTTTCAATTGGTGCTGTGTTATTAGGTGCTAAAAAAGCTTATGCCGTAGATACCGATCCTTTAGCTGTATTAGCAACAGTAAGTAATCGAGAACTAAATAATATTAGTAAAGATCAAGTTTTAGTTGAAAAGGGTAGTATCAAAAAATTAATAGAACTGATAGATCAACCAGTTGATGGTTTAGTTTGCAATATTTTAGCTGAAGTAATTATTGATTTAATTCCAGAAATGTCGGCTCTTGTTAAACCTAGCAGTTGGGGTATTCTTAGCGGTATTTTATTAGACCAAATTAAGCCTGTTGCCGATACAATAGAGCAGCATGGTTGGTCAGTTGCAACCCTCTGGCGACGGCAAGATTGGTGTTGTTTGAATATCCGCCGTAGCAATTAGATAAATTTCTAGCAACTTTTATAGCAGAAACTTAGCTTTTAAACTTCAAATAACATACTCATGTTGCTTCTCTAGTAGTTAGCTTTTTCCACTGCTTGCGCTGTATAGGTTTTAACTATACAAATTGTTCTAAGCGCCTTGGCGCTTGCTATATCAATTAATCAGAGATAAGAAACTATGATCGGCACTAACGTATATCTTGATGATGAAGTCAAGAAGTTATTGATTAAGGCGGCTGCAATTAAAGGAAAATCCATAGAATCTCTGGCATCAGAAATTCTCAATACAGCTATTCGAGAGCAGTGTAGTGTCGTTAGAGAGAATATTGTTGCGAGGGGCAACAGTAAACCAGCTTTAGCAGGTACGGAGCCATTTTATTTTTTGGCAACGCCTGAAGAGTCTGGGATTCCTGCTGACGAATGGGAAATGGAAAATGATAATTCTTGATACTCATATCTGGTTATGGTGGAATCAAGATTCTCCTCAATTGACGCAGTTTCAAAAAGATGTCATTGAAAATTCTCGCAGTGAGGGAATTGGTATTTCTAGCATTAGTCTGATTGAAATATCCAGATTGGTTGATCGAAGTCGGTTAGTTTTACCTAAACCTTTAGGGGAATGGTTTTCTATTGCTTTAGCGGAAGAAGGGGTTTTATTAATTCCGATCACTCCCGAAATTGCTATTGAAGCTTATGCTTTACCAGATGAATTTCACAAAGACCCTGCTGATAGAATTATTGTTGCCACAGCAAGGGTTTATGATTGTTCTTTGATGACAGTCGATCAGAATATCGTTGCTTATCCTCACGTGCGTTGTTTCTCCGAACCAAAATTAAACGGCATATAAAATTACTGGGTCTAATTATTACTGATTTCCATCATCTAGCAACGTAATTACGTTAGCAAAATGTTTAACCAATAATAACTAGACCCAGCTAGATTTTTGTTCTAATTGCGATTACTACTTACCGCGATTAGGAACTCTGCTGAGGTAATCAATGTCAAAAGAAGAAATCTTTTGAGCATAGTTAACCTTGGGATTAAGTGATGCAGCCAACTCGCGGAACTTGCGGGGATCGCCCTCTGCCAGTTGCCGTTCTTGGTACTTGCGGGTGTAGTATTTCTCGATTGTGAAGCGCCAATCTGTCTTGGTTGTGCCAGCAACCTCACGATAAGATTCCCCGTAGCGAGGTGTCACGAGGTTGAAAGGACGAGCTTCCATCCGCTTGCGTTGGTAGGGGACGGTATAATCTCCAAATGCTTGGATATATTCGTCACTGTCAACTAAAGCATCTACAAAGCCATAAAAGCCTAAAGTACCAATTTTAATTGACCAAGCAATTTTTTCTGCTTGGTTGTAGGGTTCACGACCTAATAAACGCTTCAGGCAAATTTCTACCAAACGATAGTTATCGTTAACAGAAACAACTAAGGTGTAAAACCGCTCTGATTTGACTAATTCACGAATAAAGTCGCGAACTGTCAAGGAACCATTTGCTAGTCTGGTTTCTAAAGTAATCTGACGGTTAAATCTTAGCGTTTCATGTTCGCTAAATATTTGGCGATAAGCTGCCCAAACTAGGGCTTTCATTTCTCCTGGAGAGTTGACATCCTCCAGCCGATAAATATAAGGGGTGTCTTCGTTTTGATCGGATTTACCAAAACTCTGAACCCGTTGGTTTTGCGATGAAGGCTTGTATTCAAGCAACGGCAATGCCATGCTATAGTCTCCTAAATTGTTAAAAAATCAACAGCAAGTGAAGGCGTAAAATAGACAGCAGAATTAATTGAATAACTCAACCAAACTTTTGTCCTTTTATGCTTATTATCCAGCATTCTTAGGGGCATATCGACAATAGTGCAGATGTATTTTCTGCGTGATGATCTTTCCCCTAACAAACATTTCTAACGCACTGGAAAATTGGCAGAGGGGTTAATTGAAACAGGAATTCCTTGTGAGTCACCTGTGCGTGATGTATCAGGAATTTGAATGTTAGCTGTTTTAACGCTCTGCTGGTTAGCGGCTTTAGGATTAATAGAGCGTGCCATTTCCAGAAAGTTCTGTACATTTCCCCATTTGTAACGCTCAGTTTCTAGCTTGTCGCGCCAGTAGTCAGCGTAGCGAGGGGTGACTAAGTTAAATGGACGCTCTTTATAGCGACGACGCTGAGAAGGTACGATGTTTTCTCCAAAGTTAGCTTCATACTCTTCGCTATTGATTAAGGCATCAACGAAAGCGTCAAAGCCTAATGTCGCAATTTTAATCGACCAAGCGATTTCTTCATCTTTGTTGTAAGGTGCGCGACCTAACAAGCGTTTGAGGGTGATTTCAACTACCCGATAGTTAGAATTACTTTCTACTACCAAACGTCGATATACTTCGGATTTCGCCAAACCACGAATAAAATCACGTACTGTTATGGCGCGATTTTTGAGTTGGGTTTCTAAGGTAATTTGGCGGTTGCTTCTCAAAAGTAAGTGTTCGCTAAATACTTGACGATAAGCAGACCAAATTAATTCTTCTACGTCGGTATCCGAGTAGCAGTTTTCTAGCCGATAAGTCCGAGGAGTATCTTCGTTAGGAACTTCGTAGCCAGAAACACGCTGGTTTTGCGAAGAAGGCTTGTATGTAAGTAAGGGAATTGCCATTAGTTATCCACAATGAAGGGTAAGTACAACAACTAAGAAGATAGAAGGATTAAATCAAAGTAAATTTGCCCTTCTGCCTATATTTAAAGCTTAGGGGTTGAGGGAATGTAGCGATAGGGTAAAGCTACATCAGTTCTGGTGACAGGCGGTTGAGGAGTAGCAGATTTACTACGAGTTGTATCTAGGAGAGTTAAATTTTTGACTCTTGAGCTTGTTTGAGCAATTGTCCTTTGATAGTTGATTTCAGTAACTAACATTCCACGAGCCATTGAGAGGAAGTTAGCAGGAATTGCTTCAGCAACACTACGTTTATTGATGTCTCCTTTACGCCCAACTGTGTAGTAGGAAGCACCTTCTCTTTCTATCAAGCGATTACGCCAGTAATCACCATAACGAGGATTTACTAAATTAAAGGGACGACCTTCCATGCGTCGGCGTTGGTAAGGTACGATTTCATCCCCAAATTCTGCTTGGTATTCGTCGCCATCAACGATCGCATCTATAAAACCATGCAAACCGCGAGTTGCAATTACAATTGACCAAGCAATTTGCTCATCTTTCCCGTAGGTAGAACGTCCTAAAAACCGCTTGAAGGAAATATCTACCAGGCGATAGTTAGAATTTGTGTCTGCTACAAGTTTGCGATAGACTTCTGATTTGCCTAAGCCGCGAATAAATTCTTTGACAGAAATTGCGCCATTTCGCAGTTGAGATTCTAGGGCAGATTGACGATAGCTTTCTAAAATCAAATGTTCGCTGAAAATTTGCCGATAAGCAGCCCAAATTAAGTTTTGAATTGCTGTTTCTGAAGTGGCATCAGTTGAGCGATAAATCTGTGCATCATCTTCATCTGCAACGTCGTAACCTTCAACGCGCTGATTTTGGGTTTTAGGTGTGATTTCAAGTAATGGGATAGGCATAAGTCAGGTTTACAATTGTTAACTGGTGAAACAGAAAAAAATACAGCTAATAGCTGAGTGCTGTTAGCTGAGTGGTGTTAGCTTTTAATTGCTCTTGAGCCATCGCCGCTCTAGCTCGAATTGCTAAGTCGGAATCTGTCTGAACTATCTGAGCAAACTGGGTGAGAATTTGCTCAAGTAACTCAGGAGCGATCGCACCAGAAGCTGCTAGTGCTTGCAAACCTACAACTGCTGCATAGCGAATTGCCCACTCTGGATCTGACACCAGTAGCAGTAATGTCTGCATAGCTTGTTGCTGGGCAATTTGACGCTGTTCTATTGGTAATTGTAACCAGCGTAAGTTACCTAGCCCTTTGGCGGCAGCACGACGAACACTAGGAGCAAAGTCGGTTTCTGCGGCACTAATCAACACATCTAATGCGCGTGGATCGGCGATCGCAGCAAGCGCCCGAAATGAATATGCTCTTGCGCCATAGTTGTAGTCGTCGAGTTTCTCCAGTATTAGTGGAACTGCGGCTTCACCTAACTGAATCAACCCGTCAAGGGCTGCTGATGCTGCTTCTGGGTTGTTATAACCTAGCACTGTAATTAAAGTTGGGATACCCGCTTCTAACCGTGCTTTTGCTAAGGCTTGAACCGCAGCAACTAAACGTGAGGGTGAATCTGCTTGCTCGACTGATTGAATTAGTTCTAAAGCACTAGCAGAGTGAGTCATGCCAATTGAAATTTTGAGATTTTTGCTTCTTAATTGAGATTTCAGCCCACACGGTGTGGTCAAAACCTGTTGGTGGTGATGGGCAGGGGAGCAGGGGGGCAGAGGGGCAGAGGAGCAGAGGGAGTGACAAGAAAGCACCAACTACTTATGACCACACCCCAGCCCACAGGATGATGTGCTGTAATGTCACTACAACAGATTATCCATCAGCATCATCACTTTTTGAGCATCAGGAGATACTGTGAATGTCTCTTGTTGCTGAAGATGATTTTCTAGCAAGCTTTTGAGAGCAATCATTTTAAAGCTATTTTCTACTTTCGCATCAGCGATCGCCGATGCTCCAGGTAAATACCCACTAGCACCCAAGTCGAGTAACAGAGTTCGGCGCAATTTCAAATCGGTGTTAGCGATCGCTTGCACTAAAGTTTCTCCATAAACTGCTTCTTGGGTGAGCAGATACATAGCTCTTGCGGCTGCATACCTGACTCGTTCCAAGGGGTACTCTAAGAACGGTCGAATTAATTTAATTGCCTCAGTTGCCTTGAGTACTGCTAAAGACTCAATTGCTGCTTCAGCAGGTTCAGCTAAGTGAGGTCGCCCTGGAACTAAAGGAACGGCTGCCACACCGCCTTCTATAATTCGCATTAAGTGAGGAATACAGCTTGCATCTCCTAGCATTCCTAGTGATTGCGCGGCTGCTTCCCTCACATAATAGTCAGAACATTCTAGGCAACGAATTAGTGGCTTTACTGCACGCAGATCTGCTAATTTACCCAGCGATCGCGCGGCATTGCGCCGGAGAGGATATCCTCCTAATTCGGTACGATCTGCCTCGTCCTCCAAAGCAGCTATTAAAGCCTCGACAACTTGAGGTTCACCATTGGCGAATTTACCCAACCACCAAGCAGCATAGTAACGCAGGCTCAGATCTGGATGGGTAAGATTAGCTATAGCCTGTTCAAGAGTCAAAGGTTCAGCACCAGTCTCGGCTGGCGTTGATATAGATTCTGAATCCTGGTTGTGACTATGCTCTAGCATGGGCAATGCTACTGCTATTAACCTTCTGATTGGTGAGCGGCTGTTGCTTCGCTTTTGGCTTGATCGTTACCTTCAAGGGTTAAAGGTTGAATGCTAACGATTTGACCGCCTAAACGGTTAATTCGCTGCATTTCATCATTCATGCGGTTGTAGGGAACTGTAATAAAAGTACTACCGCTACGGCGAATGGGATAACTCAGCTTGTCAGATGCGTAAGTTTGACGTAGCCCTTTGATTTCAAAGCGATACATCCGAACTTGTGAATCATTTAAACTGGCGCTTCCAAGTGCAGTTTGACCAAACATCGTTGAGATAACTCCTTACTAAAGTAATTAGTTGGTATTTTGAGGCATTTATACCTATATTTTTTATTTTGGTTTTTGCCCCAAATTTTATACACAAATTTTTAGATTTTATCGTTAGCTCTTCAATTTAAAAACTTAATATGTCAGAGCTAACAATGCCAAAACTTACGCAGCGAGTGACACGCAAACAAGATGCACACACTACAGATCAAGCTCACAATTGCGACTATTTTATATGTAGTGAAAGCCTCTGGCTCACTAGCCTCTGCGTGCGTAAGTCTTGAATGTTTTCTAGTTTTAGGTTTAGAAACCTCTAACTAGGTAGCTGTTGATCTTGGGCATTTCCTGCCTGATTTTGTTGTTAACAGTTAATCACCCAAAATTTAGAATTATGCAGGTGTAACGCTGACAATTTTGCCACCTACGCGGTGGATTTCCTGCATTTTTCTCAACATTTGTTCCACAGGAACTAAGTAAGCTGTGTTACTACGAC
>JBARVL010000418.1:0-10295 GCA_049646245.1 Crinalium sp.
TTGGTGCAAAATTGAAATCACAGGTATCCCCGTCCGAATTTTTACTCCAACTGCTTTAGCCGTTTCAATTAAACAATTTACAATCGTTTCTGAATTATCTGTCACCGGAAACATTCTGCCATCCGGCTCAGTTTTCAGTTTCACCCCATGAGACTCAAACCAAGCAACTGTATCCTTAGCTTGAAACCGAGTAAAAGCACCCCGTAGTGCCTTATTTCCTCTAGGATAATATTGCACCAAAACAGCCGGATCGAAGCAGGCATGGGTAACATTGCATCTACCTCCCCCAGAAATGCGAACTTTGCCCAGAACTTCGCGCCCAGCTTCTATTAATGTGACTTGGGCGTGAGGGTAAGTTTCAGCACAAGTAATTGCTGCAAAAAAACCAGCAGCCCCACCACCTATTACCACGATTCGTAACTGTTGCACACTCAATTTAGTAATAATGACCGAAGATCTATTCTACTCTTCTAGTTCAAAATCCTCTTTAGTCGCTCCGCAAACCGGACATACCCAGTCGTCGGGAATGTCTTCAAAGGCAGTACCTGGGGCAATACCGGAATCTGGATCGCCTTCTTCTGGGTTATACACATACCCACAAATCGTGCATATATAGCTTGCCATACAAATAATCTCCTCGCAATTTCCTTTATATTAAACCTCTGGGGAAATAATTTCAGATTTCAATGATAAGTAACTCAACATAATTAAACATAAAACAAACTCCCCTCCCCGAATTTCGGGGAGGGGCTGGGGGTGGGGTTATTTTTGATGTTTTTTAAGGTTGTTTTACTTATTAATATCGTAAAGTTTTCAATACTCCATATAAAATGCCCGTAGCAATTGTCAATACAATTAATAGTAAGTACACGCCGCCAGGAAGAAACGTGAGAATACCAAATCCTCTTAAAAGATACAGAGCTATAGTAATTCCCAATACACTGCTAAAAATATAAGCAACTAATTCAGTTTGAGACTTGCCAGATTGTCTCACGCGCTTTTCCTCTAAAATATCCGCATATTGTAACTAAAATTACATGAGTCTATCTTTTTATTCTGATTCGCTTGACGCTACTGAAGCCGCACTTTTGCAAGGGGAAGTTTTAATTAAAACAGGGATGCTCTGCACAGACGGTTCGCCAACGCATTCTCTTTGGGGGGGTGCTGTCACCGCGCAAATGTACTTACCAAGAAAGCGATCGCACGTTTGGCAAAAAATCACAAATTACCCCCTTTGGGTAGATTACTTTCCCGATTTAATCCGCTCCGAAGTACTACCCGCAACCTCTAGCAGCTACAAACGTCTTTACCAAGTAGCTCAAAAAGCTTTCTTATTTCTGAGTGTGCAAGTAGAAATTTATCTTAATGTATTTGAGGTTGTGCAGCAGCAAATTAGTTTTAGGCTGGAAAAAGGCACTTTTACCGATTTTTCTGCTGAATTAACGCTACAAGATGCTGGCGCGGGAACTGTGCTTACCTACTCAGTACAGGCAACCCCTACTATTCCAGTGCCATCCATATTTATTGAACAAGCAATGAAACTTGATTTACCAGCGAATATGCGGAAAATGCGTGAATGTATTTGCGATCGCAGTTCGTGAGTTACAGACATTTTCAAAAAACAAACAACCTCTTGTAGGGGCGGGTTGCAGCAAAAAGTTATGCCTTAAACCATTGATATACATAAACCCGCCCTGCCCTCAAAGATGATTTATGTGTAAATCCTAAAGCAATTTAATTAAAATATTAAGTAAGGTAAATAAAATTAGCATAAACTTAGAGACAAACTAAATGGCGTTATTCGGATTATTTGGTAAAAAACTGGAATTGCCCACCCCTGAACAAGCATTACCAGGACGGGCAGAACCTATGCCAGTACCAGCCCAGCACTACGTCAACGGCAACCCCCTCAAGCCTCCTTTCCCTGATGGTATGGAAACGGCGATATTTGGCATGGGGTGTTTTTGGGGAGCAGAACGCAAGTTTTGGCAGGAAAACGGCGTGTTTACCACCGCCGTTGGTTATGCAGCAGGATCTACGCCTAACCCCACATATCAAGAAGTGTGTAGTGGGCTAACTGGTCATAATGAAGTAGTATTAGTTGTTTTTGACCCAAAAGTAATCAGTTATGAAGCGTTGTTAAAAGTATTTTGGGAAAGCCACAATCCTACTCAAGGTATGCGCCAAGGTAATGATACGGGTACTCAGTACCGCTCTGGAATTTACGTTTATTCAGAGGCTCAAAAGCAGTTAGCTATAGCAACGCGAGATGCTTATCAGCAAGCTTTGACAGCAAAAGGCTATGGCAATATCACCACAGAAATCCTTGATGCGCCTGAGTTTTACTACGCAGAAGGCTATCATCAACAATATCTCGCTAAAAATCCTGGTGGCTATTGTGGTTTAGGTGGTACAAACGTTGCTTGTCCCATCAGTCCTTTAGCTGTGAAATCGTAATTCTGGATAACAGGAATAACTATAGGACTTACGCAAAGATCCCCCTAAATCCCCCTTAATAAGGGGGACTTTGATTGTATTCTCTGCCCCTGATTAAGGGGAAATTTGATTGTATTCTCCGCCCCTGATTAAGGGGAAGTTTGATTGTATTCTCCCCCCTTTTTAAGGGGGGCTGGGGGGGATCGAAATTTCCGTCCGAAGGCGTGTAAGCCCTAAATAAAACCAATAAATGTAGAGACGTTGCATAAAACGTCTCTATTTGATCGATTTGAAACAAACATTCTATTAAGAATGATGACGAGGGGCTGTGAGGGCTTCCCAAGCGGCTTTTGCTGCATCAGTTAAGCGATCGCCCAATGTGGAAACTTCCTTAACAACCGACTCCCAGTTTTTCTTTGCTTCCATTTCGAGCAGTTTGAAAGAGTATTCAATCCGATCTTTTTCTAGCAAAGGTTGATTGGTTTCAATTGATACTCTAGCTTGAGTAATCGCTTCCCGTGCTTTATTTACAGCATTAAGATAAGCGTCCTGGCTAAGATGACCAGCAGATTGAGCTTCTACTTGCGCCCGCTTTTTGATAGCATCAATTAGTGCCATCACTTCCCGCTTAAGGTCTTCCGGTTCACCAACCATATTCTCATTGACTAGATTTCTAGTTTCTGGGCTGACTTCCACAATTGCAGATTCTTTCTTGATGGTGGGTTCGTTAGTCATATCAGTTTCTCCTCAAATAAGATTAATTGCAGTGATTTGAAAAACAAGTTTTTTGTAGTTTAGTTGTCAAAAATCAATAGCTAGACAAGTAGCTAGAGACAGGTTTTCACAACCCTACATTAAATTAGATGTATATTTTGGTAGCTATTGTTCCAATTTCAGAATGGCTCTCTATCTAAGAGATAACATTACTTGACAACTTTGCCTTCATTCTATCGACTTAATTCTAAAAACCTTTGATAATAAGCGAAACCATGAGTGTGAGCCAAGATTAGGATGCTAGAAGATCCAGCTATCCGCAATCCTATTGCCATCAGCTTAGGTGCGATCGCAGGCGCGTTAAGTCGCTACTACATTACGCTGTGGTTTGCTAAAAATTTTGGTACAAGTTTCCCCTACGGCACTTTTTTGATTAATTTAACTGGCTGTTGTGCAATGGGGTTTTTCACCACGCTGGTATTAGAAAGGTTTGTAAATATTCCACCAGAAATCAGATTAATGGTAACAACTGGCTTTTTAGGTGCTTATACTACTTTCTCGACGTATGGATTAGATACAGTTACGCTGATCCGCGATCGCCATCTACAAATAACTACTTTTTACTGGCTAGGTAGTGCTGTAATGGGGATAATTAGCGTACAACTAGGTATAACTCTCGCCCGTTTGTGGCGGTTTTAGAATTACATATAATCTTGAAAGTCTTCTAGAGGCTCGTCAAAATCATCACTAATTGAAATTAAATTGCTATCGCTCCCAAAAAGATGACTACGGCGCTGATTAACTGGTGCTACTGCCACTAACTTAACAATAGCATGGTCATTTTTGGTAATTACAACTTCTTCGCCGCTTATAACTTTCTCAATTAACTCAGATAAACTTATTTGAGCTTGTGCTATATCTATCTGGGGCATAACATATTTCTCCGCACAAGGTTTGGTTTAGCTACGAGTACCCCAAGGTAAAATCAATTATAAAAACTATTATCACATACTTAACTAGCTCTTACTCCCTTTCCACTACAAGATTACTGAATATCTTCTGCTTATAACTTGGCGCTCTTTGCGTCTTGGCGGTTTTATTAATAACTATTCTCTAAACTGAAAACGAGTAATCTGTCATTCATCTATCTAGAGTGAGCCTACCTTGACTGACACTAACATTCTCACCCAGACAAAATCGCGCACTGAAATCCGATTACAGTTGCGATCGCAACTACAAACCCTACTAGAAGCACAAAACTTGGAAGCAGCTAAAGATTTACTGCAAAGAGTGCAACCAGTAGATATTGCCGAAGCTATTGCAGGTTTACCCCAAACCACACAAGTAATAGCTTTTCGCTTACTACCTAAAAATCAAGCTATAGAAGTATACGAATATCTTGACTCTACTGTACAACAGTCACTGATCGCAGAATTTAAAAATCAAGAAGTCCAAGATATTTTCGATCAAATGTCGCCTGACGATCGCACGCGACTATTAGATGAGTTACCAGCTAGAGTTGTTACTCGTTTAATTGAACAACTTAGTACAGAAGAACGCCAAGCTACAGCACAGTTACTAGGCTACCATGCGGATACTGCTGGCAGAATAATGACCCCTGAGTATATTGCTTTAAGAGATAATTTTACAGTTGCTCAGGCATTAGAACGCATTCGCAGTTTAGCCAAAATTACCGAAATTATCTATTACCTCTATGTTACAGATACAAATCGCTGCTTAAGTGGCATTGTCTCGTTACGGGATTTAGTCACCGCTCAACCAAATCAAACTTTAGGTGAAATTATCACCCGCGACGTAGTTTTTGTAAATACAGATACAAATCAAGAAGAAGTAGCAAAATTAATTCAACGCTATGATTTTTTAGCAGTACCCGTAGTCGATCGCGAACAACGTTTAGTCGGTATTATCACAGTTGATGATGTGATGGATATTATTGAGCAAGAAACTACTAAAGATATTTACGCCTTGGGGGGTGTACAGTCGGGCGGTGATAGTTATTTTCAAACTAATTTATTTACAGTTGCGCGTAAGCGAGTTGTTTGGCTGTTAATTTTGCTATTTACAAATACTATCACTGGCTCGATTATTAAATCTCAAGAGGATCTCTTGCAGCAAGTGGTAACATTAGCGGTGTTTATTCCCTTACTTACTGGTACAGGTGGAAATGTGGGCGCACAATCATCAACAGTAGTAATTCGCGGTTTAAATACTGATGAATTGCAAGCTATGGGAGCAACGAAAATTATTTTGAGAGAAGCGATCGCCGGAGCAATGTTAGGCGTTACACTGGGAATTTTGGCGATGGTATGGGCTTTTTGGTTGCAGGGAAATTTGTTTGTTGCTATAGCTGTAGGTGTTAGTTTAGTGGCGATCGCTATTTTAGCTTCTGTTACTGGTTCTGCATTACCCTTTCTGTTTCGTTCTTTCGGATTAGACCCAGCTTTGATGTCTGCTCCTTTCATCACCACAGCCGTTGATGTTTTAGGAGTCTTAATCTATTTTAACATAGCACGACTGATTTTAAACAATTGTTAATGTTAGATATATCTCGTTGGTTACAAGTTGCAGAAATTTTATCTATAGCTGTCTCATTAGTCGGGGCAGTTGTTGCTGTGACGTTAGGACATATCCTTTATGCAACCGTGCCAATAGCTATTTCTTTATTACTCAATTTAGTTAATAGATTCTATTTAGAAAAACGTCATAAAAAACAGTTTAAGGTAGCCATTAACCGGATCAACCAGGAATTGTCCGCACATCTTCAAGCCTTAGAACAAAAAAACTTAGAAACGCGGAATTTAACTTCTCAACAAATCCAATCAGAAATTTATGCTTTCAAGTCAGAAATGGCACGGCATCTTTCCCAAGATGAAGCTCTTGAACTTGTTCCAATATACGATAAAATTTTAGAACAAAAGCGATTAATCCAGTTTCTACAAGAGCAATCTACTAGCCTAGAAGAATCTTTAAATATTGTAATTGATTACCTGAAAACTTTATCCTTCCCATCAAGAGTAGAGTTTTTAGAAAAAACGATTTCACAACAATCTCAAAAAGTTGCTACTTTTCCTAGCCAATTAGCAGAAATTACTGCGCGTCTTGATGCTATCCAAGCACAAGCCATTGCACGAGAGGAATCTTATTTAATAACTGAAATTCCTTCGTCAGGGGATAATCCTGAAGAATTAATCAGTGTAAATCCACAAGAATTAAACTCTTTACAGTCTCAATCCTGGAGTTGTATAAATACAATTTTAGGGCATTCAGACTGGGTTCGTTCTCTAGCAATTAGTTTTGATGGAAAAATTTTAATTAGCGGCAGTTTTGATAAAGATATCAAAATTTGGGATTTATCCACAGGAGAATTAATCAATACTTTATCTGGACATACTAAAGCAGTATTTTGTGTTGCTATTAGCTTAGATGGAAAAATTCTTGCTAGTGGTAGTTGGGATGAGACAATTAAGCTGTGGGAGATGGATAGTGGTAAATTAATTACAACTCTCACTGGTCATAGTGGTTCAGTGCGATCGCTTACGATTAGTCAAGATGGACAAACTTTAATTAGTGGCAGTTTTGACAAAACAATTAAATTATGGGATTTATCTACAGGAGAATTAATTACCACTATTACTGATAATATAAATCCAATTAGTGCGATCGCACTTACCCCAGACAACCAAATTGCTAGTAGTGGCGAAGACGGCATCATTAGACTATGGGAACCGCAAACAGGTAAATGTAGCAGTATACTTACGGGTAATCTCAGCAGTGTAGAGTCACTCGCAATTAGTCCAGATGCTTACATTGCTGCTGGTAGTGTCAACGGTATAATTAACCTGTGGCAATTGCGTACAGGCGTACTAATTAACAGTTTCAAGGGACATTCAGGACAGGTAACATCTGGAGTATTCAGCTTTGATGGGCAAACTTATATAAGTGGTAGTGCCGATGGCACAATTAAGATTTGGCATCAAGAGAATAGTGGTAAATTAACCGAATCACCTCTACAGATTCTTGCCAATGATCAAACTACATCAGTAGTATCTATTGCTATTAGTAGCGATGGTAAGATTTTAGTTTCAGGTAGTTCAGATGGCACCATCAAAATTTGGACACCCAATTGAAATTGGGGTGAGAGGGAAGGAAAGGGGGATAAAGAAATTGTCTGTCCATCAATTTATAATTCTGATGGTGTATCTGGTGCAACTTCAATACCGCCTTGTTGGATCAGATTTTGTTGATCGGTAATTAGATCACTAAGTTCATTAAATGTAACACCCATGCGATCGCACGCCTTTCTCAGTTCCGTCTGAAAAGTTCTAATATCTTGACCATAACCGCATAACTCAGCAGCAGTTTCAACTCCTTGTTTGGCGTTAGCTTTAGCGCAATCAACTAAGTCTGTATCTTTAAGAGGTATAGGTGAAGCCATATATATTTTTCTAAGAATTATCTATCAGCAGAATAATCGACGTTCTGCTATAGATAATCCCTCTGAAGTTAGAAAGTTGATAAATTCGCAACACCTGTAAGCATTACCAATTTTGTCAAGCAGTTATGACTGGTAATTGATAATTGTTAATTGTTAATTGTCAACGTTGCCAATATTTGTAAACTGCATTAGCAAGAGTGACAACACCAGTAATAATTGCAGATTCATCAACTTGAAACTGGGGATGGTGCAACGGGTAGTTATGTTTGTCAGGATAGCCGACACCCAAGCGAAACATCATTCCTGGGGCGTGTTCTAAATATAGAGAAAAATCTTCCGCACCTAAAGAAGGTTCTGGTAAAATTTGAACGCGATCGCTTCCCCAAGCTTCTCTTGCTGCTTCTTCCACCAACTGCGTCAGCGTGGTATCATTTTGTACCGAAGGCACACCCCGCTCATACTTCATTTCAGAAGTAGCGCCGTAGGTGTGACAGACATTTTTAACAATCTGCTCAATCCATTCTGGTAGAGTGGCGTGGGTTTCTGGATGTAGCGATCGCACTGTTCCCACCAACTCTACATGATCGGCGATCACATTGGCAGCCCTACCACCCTGAATTTTACCAATAGTTAACACTACCGGACGCAAAGGATTTTGTGTCCGACTAATAGCTTGCTGAAGCGTAGTAATTACTTGTGAAGCAATCCAAATTGCATCAATTGCCTCATGGGGACGCGCACCATGCCCAGATTCTCCCATAATTGTAATTTCTAAATGATCTGCCGCCGCCGTCAACGCGCCATAGCGAATACCTACCGAACCTGCGGGGATAGAAGGGAAAACGTGAACGCTCAAAATCCCGTTGACTTTTTCCATCACCCCATCTGCTACCATCCAGCTAGCGCCTAGAGAAATTTCCTCTGCTGGTTGAAATAAAAACCGCACATTTCCTGGTAAGTTTTCCTCAAGCTGCGACAGCACCATTGCCGTACCTAAACCTACTGTGGTGTGGACATCATGCCCGCAAGCGTGCATAATTCCTGGTTGACGAGAAGAAAAATCTAGTTCTGTGCGTTCAGTAATGGGCAACGCATCCATATCTGTACGAATTGCCAGCAACCGCGAATCTGTACCATCACCTTTTAATTCCCCGACAACGCCAGTTTTACCCACAGATTCTTGCACATGGATACCGCAAGAAGACAGCACACCAGCAACATAAGCGGCAGTTTGGTATTCTTGACCGCTTAATTCTGGGTGAGAGTGAATGTGGCGGCGGATTTCAATTAAGCGCGGTGCTAGTTTTTCAGCTATCTCTTTGATTCGGGTCAGCATTTATTAAATAGTTGATTAAGAATTAATTAAGCTGTCCCTATGATAAAAGTGACTGGGGGGTAGTGGTAAATTTTGCTGGGGATGTATAGGAAATAGATTGCACTATTAATTGACCACACAAAGAGCGCCTATCATTTTGAGGGTATATATATGGGCGCACCTTTTCCATTATGTATATAATACCACAAATAAATAAGATGTCTACTGTTGTGTGTTGATTAATTTGGGCAAATTAAGCTCAAAAAGAGGCGATCGCTTCGTAACACAGCTACCAACTTATAATGTTTTGGGTGGAAAAATTGAGTATATTTAATCTAATCAAAAGATTCATTCGCTGGAAATTTCCGTCTGTGCAGCCTGTGACAACGGTAGAACTTGCCGAATGGTTAGAAAATGATACAATTCCAGATTTAATCATCATAGACGCACGCAGTGAAGCGGAATATGCCGTGAGTCATTTGCCAGGAGCCAAACACCTGAAGGTAATTACCCCTGATGCGATCCTCAGAAAGAGCAGCTTCGCCTACGCCCACGATCCAAAAATTGTAGTGTATTGTTCTATTGGCTACCGCAGCGCCAAGGTTGCCCAGCAGCTTCAGCAAGCCCGATTCGATGATGTTTTTAATCTAGAAGGTGGTATTTTCCAATGGGCAAATGAACAGCGACCCCTATTTAAAGATGGGCAGTCTACTCAACTTGTTCATCCTTACAATGATGTGTGGGGAAAACTGCTCAACCAATAGAAGAGTATAAAACTTATATGTCTGGTGTGTCGATCATCATTCCTACGTTGAATGAGGCAAGCAGTCTAAAGCGTACATTGCGCCAACTGAGTGTGCTAGAACCATCTGCCTTAGAGGTGTTGGTCGTAGATGGGGGCAGTACAGATGAAACAGTGGCACTAGCAGAATCTTATGGGGTGCAGGTGCTATCATGCGATCGCTCTGGGCGATCTGTTCAGATGAATCACGGTGCAAAATCCGCTAGTGGTGACATTCTGTGTTTTCTTCATGCTGACACTTGCGTACCAGATGACTTAATCGCCGTGATTGAGCAAACATTGGCTGACTCCAGCGTTGCCTGTGGGGGATTTATCTCGCTGATGTCAGGACAGCAGACTACCCGTTGGGGCATCTCGCTACACAACTACCTCAAAACTTACTACGCACCTCTACTATTTAGACCGCATCTCTTTTTTAAGGGATTGCGCCTCTTGTTTGGCGATCAAGTAATGTTTTGCCGTCGGGCAGATTTTTGGGACTGCGGTGGTTTTGATGAAGCGTTGCCGATTATGGAAGATGGGGATTTATGCCTGCGCTTAGTTAAAAAAGGGAAAATTCGTCAAGTAAACCG
>JBARVL010000419.1:0-1604 GCA_049646245.1 Crinalium sp.
GAGCAGGCTGGTTTAATTGTACCACGTAAATCAGGGGGAGGTTATATTGATCGATTTCGCGATCGCCTGATAATTCCCATCCACGACACCCAAGGTAGAGTTATCGGTTTTGGTGGACGTACTTTAAGTGATGAGCAACCAAAGTATCTTAACTCACCGGAAACTGAGTTATTTGATAAGGGGAGAACTTTATTTGCGTTAGATAAGGCAAAAGATGCTATCGGTAAGCAAGATCAAGCGGTAGTGGTGGAGGGTTATTTTGATGCGATCGCACTTCACGAAGCTGGTATTAATAATGTAGTAGCATCCCTCGGTACTGCCCTAAGTTTAAATCAAGTAAAACAACTATTGCGCTACACCGATTCTAAAAGAATTATCCTCAATTTCGACGCTGATGCTGCTGGAACTAATGCCGCAGAACGAGCAATTGGCGAAATAGCTAATTTAGCTTATCAAGGAGAAGTACAGTTACGCATTCTCAACTTACCAAAAGGTAAAGATGCTGACGAATTTGTTAAAGGTAAAGCTGATGGTGCGGCACAATATCAAAAATTATTAGATAATGCGCCTCTGTGGATTACTTGGCAACTTGAGCAAACATTAGTTAACCGAGATATCAATCAATCTGACCAATTTCAGCAAGTTGCTCAACAAATGGTTAAATTATTGAGCAAGATTGAAGATGCAGCTAGTCAAACTCAGTATTTAGAATTTTGTGCGAAATTACTTAGCAATAATGATAGTCGTTCTGTAATATTGTTAATTGAAAGTTTGGGAAGGCAACTTAAAACTAACAATCAACAGGGATTCATACCCCCTCCTGCTAAAACTGACCGCGATCTTTTAAACCAAGCAGAAATATTACTATTAAAAATTTACATACATTGCCCTGAATATCGCTCAGACATTCTTTTTGCTTTAGAAGATAGAGATTTATTATTTAGCCTACAATATCATTTAGTATGGGAATATTTTCAAGATCTATCAATAAAATCACCAGAAACTCTTTATACATCAGAGGAAATCATTTCATTGTTGCAAGATTTTAGTGTTCAATTACCTAAAAATATTGCTAATTTCATACATTTATTTCATCTAGACGAGAAAAGTCAGCGAGAAATTCTTAACCCACATTTGGTAATTAGAACAGCACTGGCATCTTTAGAAAAGGTAAAGTGTGAACAACAGCGACGTTACTGTTTGCAAAAGTGGCGTAGTCTGACACCATCTGCTAAAGATTGGCTATTTTATTATCAGCAATTTCATCAAACTGACCGACGTATTAATGAATTAGAGCAGGAACTAATGTACAGCACGCCTCAACAGCTTAAGAAATTTAATTTACCCTTCAATGAAGAGGAAAAAAATCAACTTAAAGAACTTTTTAGTAAGTTAATGTATTAGTTTGATACCATTACTGCTTAGTCTTGAAAGCTAATAATCCTGGCATCCAAGTAGGGAATATTCATATACCCCACACCCTACCGCTAGTTTATGGTCAACCGTGATCCCAAAGAAATTATAAAAAAAATTACGAATTGATGAGATTTATCCATATAGAGGATAGCCGTAGTTACACTAAGGACAGGATAGGAGGAAACCCT
>JBARVL010000420.1:0-6343 GCA_049646245.1 Crinalium sp.
ATCGAGATAAAATTCTAATCCTTCGTGATAGTAAAGCCAATCTTGATAACGTTGCCAAAGTGCAGCAGCATCCATAAGCAAACCTCAATATGAGAGCATTTAACTGTCAGTTTAAGCTTGAACTTGGGCGCTAGATGTCGGGTTTGGGCAAAACTCTTAAGAATTTAACGATCTCACCTGTGACTTCGATGCCGATTAGGTAGTTATCGACAGTGAAACGATATAATATCGCATCCGCACTGATGCGATGTATTTCTGGCAAATCTTGAATTTGATTGAACTGCATGAACTTGTAAAAGACAAATTTATAAATTTGCTCATAAGCAGCAGGTTCTAAGTTTTTTAGGTCTTGTAGGAAAGACCTAGCGTAGCGCACTTCTAATTTCACAGCATCTCAACTGTTTTAAGCTAAGTAGAGCTAAAAAACTTTTCTAAAAGTGTAAAAATTGTAACGCCTCTTCATGGTTCAAAGTATCTCCAGGGCGGACATTTTGCCGAGCTTGTTGAATAGCTTGGAGAATATACAGGTCATAATATACCCCTTCCATTACTTTCCAGGCATCTTCTAGGTTCTCATCAGGTATTTGATCGATTAAGTCAGACAATTGCGAGATTAAATAATGTAATCTCCCTGAAATAAATTTCATATTCAGAAATTATAGTTAAGTAACTGGGTGGAAATAAAGACTTGTGATTCGTGAATATGGGTTTTAGGTGATTGTTAATTGATAATTGTTAATTGATAATTGAGGTTTAGTGTTTGTGCGATCGCAGTTCCATCACTCAAGGCAATGGTTAATTATCTCGTTTTTCTGGCAATTTCTACCGCAACTTATGCTTTATTTGGCTTAGGGCTAAATTTACAGTGGGGCTACACGGGACTAATTAATTTTGGACACGTTGCTTTTATGACTGTGGGTGCTTATACCACAGTTTTGTTGAGTTCGCAAGGTGTGCCTTTGTTGATTGCGGTAATTATTGGTTCCACTATCGCAGCACTGTTAGGGCTATTAATTGGTTTTTCAACTTTGCGGCTTAGGGAAGATTATCTAGCAATTGTTACTATCGGTGTTGCTGAGTTAATTCGTTTGGTGGCGCTGAATGAGGAATGGTTAACTAAGGGCGCTTTTGGTGTACAAGGTTATCCACTGCCACTAGGTGATTTTAACCCTAACTTAGTCGGTAAGTTGGTGATGATTGCGGTACTGACTTTGATAACTGGGTTTGCTTTGTGGCAGTTATGGTTATGGGTTTGGAGTAAGCCACAAGCAAATAAGGCTGATGAAAAAGTAAGCTCAAAACCTGCTATTTCTAGGCTGGTTTTAGGAATTATTAATTTATTGCTGTGTGTGGCATTTTATATTGCTGGTGTTGCGGGGCTGTATGACTATACCTATAAAGCTGGGTTAATGCTGCTGTCGCTGGTAGTATTAGCGTTGGTTTACTGGGGTTTAGAGAGGTTAGTGCGATCGCCTTGGGGTAGAGTATTAAAAGCTATCCGCGAAGATGAGCAAATACCCAGAGCTTTAGGTAAAAACGTATTCTGGTATAAGCTGCAAGCTTTGATGTTGGGTGGTGCAATTGGTGGACTTGCTGGTTCTTTCTATGCTTGGCAATTAACCACAGTTTACCCGACAAACTTTGAACCAATAATTACTTTTAATGCTTGGACAATTGTAGTTTTAGGTGGTGGCGGTAATAATTTAGGTACGTTGTTAGGAGCCGTGATCTTTTGGGCGTATGATGCTGGAACTCGCTTTATCCTGCCTAGCATTGTGCAGCTTGATGATGCTCGTTTAGGCGCATTTCGGATTATGGTAATTGGTTTAATTTTAATGGTAGTGATGATCTGGCGACCGCAAGGTATTTTGGGTAAAAAGGAGGAACTCACCCTTGGTAAATGATTCATCTATTTTCCCGGAAGCAGAAATTAATTCTCAAACTTCAGAACTAAGGCAACAAATTGAGCGACAATTGGATAACTCCTCACCCGTTACTCCTCAACCCTCACCTTTATTAGCTGCAAGTGGAGTTTGTAAAAATTTTGGTGGGTTGAAAGCAGTAGATAATGCTGAAATTCAAGTTGCAAAAGGCAGCATTACAGGTTTAATTGGTCCTAATGGTGCTGGTAAAACGACGTTTTTTAATCTGCTATCAAACTTTATTCATCCAGATAAAGGGCGGGTAATTTTTGACGGAGAACCTATTGAAAATAGGAACTCTTACCAAATTGCTCAAATGGGTATGGTACGAACTTTTCAGGTGGCGCGGGTACTTTCTCGGCTATCTGTAATAGAGAATGTGATGTTAGGCGCTCAAAAACAAACAGGGGAAAACTTTTGGCGGGTGTGGTTTCAACCTCAGTTAGTGGCGCAGGAAGAAAAGCAGATTAGAGAACGCGCAATGACTGTTTTAGAATCTGTGGGACTAGCGCATAAGGCACAAGATTATGCTGGGGCGCTGTCGGGAGGGCAGCGTAAGCTGTTGGAAATGGGGCGGGCGCTGATGACTAATCCTAAGCTGATTTTATTGGATGAGCCTGCGGCTGGGGTGAACCCGAAGTTGATTGAGGAAATTTGCGATCGCATTATGTCATGGAACCGTGACGGATTAACTTTTTTAATCATTGAACACAATATGGATGTAATTATGTCCTTGTGCGATCGCGTTTGGGTATTAGCAGAAGGTCAAAATCTTGCTACTGGTACTCCAGCCGAAATTCAGACTAATTCGCAAGTTCTTGAAGCTTACTTAGGGCAATAAACTGTCACCATGTTAATTAATTTTTAATCACCCCATAAGTAGTGCGGGCATCTTGCCCGCGTATTACTTTTGAATAAGTGCAACTTGTAGAGAAGAAATAGCTAAGGCGCATTTAAATTAGACATTTTTAACTCTACTTTACACTCTTCCCTCCCTCCTCTCTCCTCCCTCCTCTCCCTCTAAAACCTACAATTTAGACGCACAACAACTTAGCTAAGGGTGAACGTTACCATCAGGCATGGTTGCGTTCCTAAAGATTGCATCCATTATATGGGCGCTACTGATTTCTGCCCTAACTAAATTTGCATTAGTCAGATTCGCACCCTCTAAATCTGCCTTAGCTAGATAAGCATCAACCAAATCAGCATCAGTTAAGTTAGCTTTACTAAGATTAGCCCGACTCAAATCCGCTCTATTTAATCTCGCCTGACTTAAGTTAGCACCACTCAGGTTAGCTTGAGCCAGCTTAATATCAGGCATGGTTGCAGCCTGTAAATCTACGCCCCTAAGATCACCATTAATTAAAATTACCCGCTCTAATCTGGCATTAGCTAAATTAGCACCACGCAAATTTGCTTGTGTAAGGTTAGCCTCAGTGAGAAATGCCCCTTTGAGGTTAGCTTTACTCAGATTAGCTCCGCTTAAATCTACGCCTCGCAGGTTGACTTCGGCAAGGTTAGCGCCACTCAAGTCAACCCTCGCCATATCTGCACCACTTAAATTTGCACCCCGCAAATCAGCCTTGCGTAACTTTGCACCTCGTAAAGTTGAACAATAAATTCTCTTCTCTTCACGTAAGTTAGCACCGCGCAAACAAGCACCAGTCAGGTTTGCACCGCTTAAATCAGTATCACGCAAATCAGCTTCCATCAAGTTAGCATCTAATAAATTCGCCAAAGTGATGTCTGCACCCCGTAAATCTGCACCTTGTAGCCTTGCGCCATGCAGATCTGCATCATGCAGCTTTGCACCTCGTAAATCTGCCTGAATCAAATTAGCACCACTCAATTTTGAAGCTGTTAAATTGGCTTTATACAGCTTTGCTCGATTGAGGTAGGCAAAAATTAAGCTGGCATTACGCAGGTCTGCTTCAACTAAGGCTACACCAATCAAATCGGCACAAAACAAATTGACACCGCTTAAATTGACACCATTAAAGTTTATCTCCCCTGCTGCATAGCGCCGAAGCAGTTCGTTAGCATCCATATCCTCAACCTCTTAACCAGCGTCATCTGACAAATATTCACAATTCATTTTTTCTATTGATTTGGGAGTGCAGGCGGTCAAGAGTGCGGTAGTTCATTAATCTGGCTATTATTAATAGTTTTGATATATTACTTTTGTTTTTGCTTCATTATTGTATCTATTACAGTGACAGTAATGAGCAAATCCAGCATAAACAAAGCTTACCCATTTGAACGATGGAATTAGCAATACCCTAAAGAGCGAGGGGGCTGAGAGAGGAGAGAGGAGAGAGGAGGGAGGGTTATAGTGTTTGATGACTTTTCTATCAATTATAAAATTGATAATTTAGATGCGCGTTAGCTTATTAGGAAAAGATTTCTCCGATAGTTGACAAAACTTAATTGGCTAATTTTTTCATTATTTATTTACTCAGAAGGTAAAAACTGACAGGTATTCTCTTCTTCATCAAACACTACGCTTTTAGAATTATTGGAATTAATTTGATTAAAATTGGCTAGAGTGACAGGATCATTGTTAGCCATATTTTGATTAAGGCTAACTTCTAAAGTTTTATATAAAGGTTTCAAACATCTAACTATGACATTTGCGACTTTCGTATTCTCATCTGACTGCTGCATATTCATAGAAGCATTCATAATATGGTATTCAAAATCAGGGAAATTTGACCACACACTAAATACTTTAATTAATAAATCATCTAACTCGTACCCTTTAAGATTTATCCAATCTTGATTAGTAAAATCAAAGGGATGATAAAGGGTAGAAAATAATACAATTTTAGCGCGAAGAGGATTAGCATAATTCATTATTTCCATTTTTAAGGCAAATGAATCAACGCTGGCTTTGATTTGATTAGAATTAAATCCTGGCTGAGGTTTCGACTGCGGTTTTTGCTCTATATTCTTTTGTGAACTACCTACAGTATTTCTTTCTGAGTTTAATGAAGCAGATTTTCCAGACGTGACTGAAGCTGATCTTTGAGCTTCAGGATATAACGGCATCAGAGTACTGTAAATTGTTTTAGCAATTAAGGCATACTCTTGGGGCTTATTGAGTGTTCTGACAACATTGTATAAAGAAATTTTTAGACTTTCTAAAGAAGGATTTTTAGAGCGGATTTGTTTAATTAAATCTTCAAATCTAAAAAACTCTAGTTTGTTTTTATCATTTTCCCATACTTTTATACAAGCACAAACAATTACCTTTTTGATTCGCAAGGAATTTTCGTGCTGCTCTAAGTCTTTAGCCACTTTTTGTAATAAAGAATTATTTTCCATTGCACAAAACAATAAAGTTAACTATAGAATATGAAATTACTATTGCCAAGTTCGCTCAAAACTGGGCTGCTGACATTTTTGCACGCCAATTTAGGCTTTAAGTCTATTTTAATACATTAATTTTCAGTGGCTTGTTAAGTAATCTGACTTTTTAAATAAAGTCTTGAAATAACTAAAATTAAGTAAGCAGGTTGCTCACGCTACCTACCAAAATGGTAAGCTAACCCCTAAAACACAACAGCTTATTACTCCACTGGGCGAATAATAGCTGGTGTGGTTGATTTAGGTGGTTGGAAAATTGCTTGCAGTGCTTTTTCTAAGGTTTCTGCCATGACTATGCGGTTTTCATAAACCACAATCACTCTTACTAAAGTTGGCAGACTATTTTGTTCCGCTTCTAGGTAGAGTGGTTCAACATAAAGCAATGACTGCTCTATAGGAATTACTAGGAGATTTCCTTGCAACGCTCGTGACCCCTGGCGGTTCCATAGCGAAATTTGTTGAGAAATTACGGGATCTTGGTTGATTCTAGCTTCAATTTGTTCTGGTCCGTAGATCAATTCTTGCTTCGGAAACTGATAAAGTAATAACTTGCCGTAGTTCTGACCATCGGAACGTGCTGCCATCCAAGCAATTAAGTTATTGCGCTGGATGGGGGTAAAAGGCAAAAGCAGCACAAATTCTTCTGATTCAGCCGTTGGCAGTTTCATTATTAGATAGTAAGGTTCTACTGCACGTGGTTTGTCTCCGTAAATTTCATTGGGAATTCGCCACTGGTCTTCGCGGTTGTAGAATACCTGGGTGTCTGTCATGTGGTATGTCAACAAGCGCTCTGATTGAGTGCTGAATAAGTCCAGAGGATAACGGATATGACTTTTTAAAGTCACGGGCATAGTATTTAGTTGTTTAAATAATTTTGGAAAGATGGCATTCCAGCTATTAATGATGGGGTCTTGGGAGTCAGCAATATAAAAGTTAACTGAACCGTTGTAGGCATCAATTACAACTTTGACTGAGTTGCGAATGTAGTTAAAATTGTATTTGCCTGGATCGGAGTAGGGATAGCGATCGCTTGTAGTATAAGCATCTACAATCCA
>JBARVL010000421.1:0-4926 GCA_049646245.1 Crinalium sp.
AATCGAGCAATGCTGGTCATGGTTAAAGAGTCGAATTCGTAAACAACTTATTCAAGGAAGCTGTTTAAGAGATGTTATGGAAGCTGTGCTTCGCACAGCGACCTAACCGCCTTGGCGGTTGCTATAGTATTCAATTTCACCTTGTAGGATGAGCTTGATAATTTGGTGTTATATCTGCAAAATTCTGAACTGAATTGAATAGCGATCGCACTTCACGGGCGGTAGACCATGAGGTACAAGCGCGTCGAATTCAATCACATCACCATCAGCTAACAGATGGTTTTGACCTTCATATCTAAAACTCTCAGTTCGATTAAATAGCCGTTGGCTTCCCTCTGCTGTATGAGGTGCAATTTTGCCTTGAACGGGCGATCGCCCGTAACTAACTGGATCAATCGCTACAACATCGCCGTCGCATAGTGGCATCATTTGATTTTCGGTGCGGAATTGGACTGAAACATAAGCTCTGTCTAACTTATGTGGTTTGTCTATCAGGTTGATTAAAATTACTTTTCTGCTTAATATTGGTTGATTCTTGTATCCTGGTATACAAGAATGAGGCGATGTATACTGGCATACAGTGACACTATTGATCTCTCAGTTTTGTCAGGAAGAGCCAAAACTCAATCGGTTCAGTTGCATCTTCGGTTCGCCATGATTTTTTATCATCAAGAATCATCTCTGCCTGGATTCCGTACCATTTGGCACTTCTACCTGTAGGTTGACCGTTGTACAATTTTCAGGGCTTAATGAAAGCGATTCGCGCGACTGCGACGAAGAGCGAACGCACACAACTTAAAAGTTCTGCTGTGTCTTGAATCCGGTCGATTTTATGGAATGTTGGTGTTACGTCAGTTAAACTGGAAATATTCATACTGTTATGCACATTGTGTTAATTTTTCTTGACAACTTAGTTTTTTTAAATTGGCTTAAATCATAATAACTGAAGTACGATTAAAATTTAACTCAATTAACAAAACTAAACATATACCTGAATTTGGGATATTATTACTATGGATTTTCCGTTAGCTTTCAACCTAACTCTCACCCAGTTTGATATTAGTGCCAAACATTTGGCGCAAAAATCTGGAGTACCTGAAGCAACAATTAGTCGCTTTAGGAATGGACATCAGATTAAAACTGAAACTTTAAGCCGACTATTGGAATGCCTTACGGTGCATCAGCGCGATTATTTCTTTTCGCTTTTGGCAACCACTGAAGACAGCCACATTAAAATCAGAGCAATAGTAACGTCTTGGCTTGAGACTGCTACCCTTGACGAATTACACCAGACGCTACTGTTGATCGGTCATAAGTGCGTAAATCAAAATTCTAAAAAGTCTCAAGATTTTGAAGCATCTCAGAGTGTGGCATAGGTTCGTAGACGCACGTGAAATTGCTGCTATTTATTTTCAATACCATAGTGAATAGCTGTATTTTTAGCTTTGGAGCGTAAATTATTACTGAAAACCTGCGAAAATGTAATTAAATTTACTCAGAACCTAATTGTTAAAAATGGCTGAACTAGCAACAACTCCTTTAACTGGAAAAGCTCTACTACAGAAAGTTAAAGAGTTATCCCATCTACCAAGAAGAGAAACAGCTAAAGCTTGTGGTTATTACACCACGACGAAAGAGAATAAAGTTCGTGTTAATTTGGCATACTTTTATGATGCTTTACTAACAGCTAAAGGTATTGCTATTGAAGCGCCTAAAGATGGTCGTGGTCGAGAAGCAAGTTACCGCGTCAGTGTTCATCAAAATAGTCAAATTGTTATTGGCGCGAATTATACTCAACAATTGGGTTTAACCCCAGGCGATGAATTTGAAATTAAACTGGGCTACAAGCACATCCACCTGATCAAGATAGAAGACGGTCAAGATAGATCGGAAGCTACAGTTAGTTGATAATCAAACTAACTGTGCCAGCAGTTAATTTTTACGCTCATGTTACAAAGCGTGCGATCGCCGCAAGCCGACGCGCAAGCTTCGCAATTAAGTAATGACGCGATCGCACGCTTTCAGGAAAGTTATTCATGTTGTGATTATTTACATCAAATTGGTGTTAACGGCGATAATTTGGGGCGGCACTTTTATCGCAGGCAAAGTAGTAGTACAAAGCATAGAACCATTCTCAGCCGCTTTTTGTCGCTTTGCGATCGCTTCTTTCTGTACTTTTAGGTATTTTTTTAGCTGTGGCGATCGCCAGTTTGACATTACTATCTGCTTGAGATTGTGCGATCGCATAAAGTTGATCGCTCCAATTATTGATGGCTTCAGTTGCTTCGGCTTTGGCGTTGCTTGAAGTTGGAATAGAGGAAGCTGTTCTGATGGCTTGGCTAAGGTTTTCCACACTGCCACCATTGGCGATTGAATAGGCGTTCCGTAGGTTGGTTGATGCGATAGCATCCAAGTCTTCACTTTGTACTGGGTTAGGTGCGGATCTTTGCGATTTTGGTAGTCGGGTTTCAACTATTTCGATATTAGTCTCAGTATTAGAATCCTCAACTATTTCTTGCGATTCTGTTGAATTGTTGGCTGTGGGCGCTTCTAGTTGCCTAATTAGGGTTTTCCAAGCCGCAATTTGGGAACTTGCCTCCTCATACAATGCGCGTCCCTTAGTAATTTGTCGAGCTATGTTGATAGCTATTCTTAAGTTATCAACATTGTTGCTCTTGGCATAGCTTTGAGCCTGTTCTAACAAAGGTCTATCTTGTATAGTTTCTACGATGCCCACCCATTCTCTAATCTGTTTTGACGCGGTTGGATACAGCGCACGCCCTGGCGATATTTGCTTGGCTGTATCAATCGCGGCGAGTAAATCTTCTGTTTTATTTCCTGCGGCGAGAGCGTTGGCATCGTCAAGGATGGGCTGATCTTCAATAGTTTGAATCTGCTGTCTCCATTTGTATGCTTGCCGCTGCGCTTCACCATATCTCGGATTGTTAAGGGGGATTTTATTAATTTCATAAATACCTGCGAGTAGATCGTTAATTCCCCCAGGTGCGGCTAGATTTCGCCCTTCGTTTAAATGCTCTACGTCGGTTATTTCCAATGTCCATTTGAAAATTAAACGTTGTGCTTGCTCGAACAAGGGTCGCTCACTTTTGAGTTGTTTTGCCATTGCGATCGCAGATTCCAAATCGCTAACACTGCCTTCATTTGCGCGTCCAACTGCGGAAGCTAAATCAATGATGTCCTTAGTTTCTGCTTCAAGTGTTGGCTCTGGTGGGATATTTTTGGCTATTTCTAATGCTTCTTTCCAGTTGCCGTTGTTGAGGTTATTTTTAGCAATTCTTACTAAAATCGTGCCACTTTTTTTGATTAACTCTGTACTCTTATTAAAAATTAAACTTGTAGAGGGAATGCTTTGGGCTATCTTAATTGGCTTGTATAAATTTTCTACCCCTCCTTGCGATACTAGGTCGAAACCGATATCAAGTTGCTCATTTTTTTTTTGAGTAAGTTGCAATATATCTATAAGTTGGTTGTATTTAATGTTACCCCAATAATTATTTCCTAACTTTGTGAGTTTTCTTGAAGCAGGAAAAATTTCAGACCATTTAAAATTTTTGATGTAATTAATTGCTGTATCGTAGATTTTTACAGCAGTTGACCAAATTAATTGCCATTCTTCAATTTTGGCGGTCGCCAATGGCGTTACTTTTGGATGTTCGGGAATTTTTTTAGCGACGGCTATTGCCTCATCTAGTTTTCCTTCTTGGAAATAATTATCTGCTAATTCGAGAATTGATAGCGACCACTTTTCTATTCGACGGTCAATTTCTGGGCGTAGCGGGTGGTTATCTGGTAAATGGTTAATTAGCTCAATAGCTTCTACTAGATTATCAACTGTCTGCTTATTGGCGGCTAGTTCCGCGCAGTATAGGCGCATGGATGCGCTAGCCGTCAGCATGAATATCTTGGGGCAGTTGGGCGCTGATGGCAGCTTCAGCAAAACTGATACGCCGATAAAGCTTAAGCTGCCAGATGTTATGAGTGCGATGGCTATCCAGAGTTGCCAAGGTAATTGCCACTTAGATTGTTGAAATTGCTTTTTGGGGATTTCTTCTGTTGATGGAATATATTTTGAATTGGTGGCTTTAGGGGAAATCTTTATTACTGATGAACTTGATTTCTTTTGTTCCCCAGATAGTTGAGGCATAATATATTATTCGACCATAGTATATTTATTGCGGATTAACTTTATAGACTTTTTAGTAAAGTTGCATCATCCTTCGGTTAAATTATCAATTAAGCTAAAAGGGTTTGTATTTAACAGGCAGAGGTTCGTAATTAAAACTATAGCGATCGCGTATTTGTATTACGAGAGTGCAGGTGGATACACCGAAAAAGTTTTAAGTCACTAACGAATATTGATACCCATTTCTGATCGCCTGGAGTTTGAACAAGCAACAATCCTAGATGTATTCTTCACAGCTTACAAAACTAATTTGAGTGCAGGTGACATAATTAATGTCTAATTCAATTAACCAACAAATCTTACTCAAAAACCGTCCGGTTGGGGAACCGCTCTTAAAGTGATTTTGCCCTAGTCGAAACTCCAATCCTAGAACCAGGGAAAGGCGAAGTTCTCAACAGGACAATTTATTTATAGCAACCGCCAAGGCGGTTAGGTCGCTGTGCGAAGCACAGCTTCCATAGCATCCCTTAGACAGTTGAATTGAGTTAGCTGTTTACGAATTCGACTCTTTAACCATGACCAACATTGCTCTATTTTATTAAAATCAGGCGAATAAGATGGCAAGTATTTTAACTGACAGCCTGCGGATTCTATGAGTTCTTGAATCCGACCACCTTTATGAAAGGTGGCATTATCTGCAATCACTATCTGTCCAGGTTTTAGAGTTGGTATTAAACAAGTTGTCAGCCAGGTTTCAAATACATTTCGATTACAAGAACCGG
>JBARVL010000422.1:0-4290 GCA_049646245.1 Crinalium sp.
TTAACATAACTTAATATTTTTTTCTCTATTGAGAGTCTGTTGTCAATAAGCTGACGATTTTAGTAAGGGCGCTAAAGCGCCAAAACCTTTGCAAATCAGGCTTTTGGGGCGCTTGTCGCCCCCTGAACTCTTGTTTACACTGCGAAATGACTTGGAAAGAATGAGCGCGAACTGACAAGTCAGCGCTTCGCTATCGCAGATTTATGGACTTAGTTTTTACACTATTTTACATTGAATTCTAGTGTAATACAATAAGGCGCGGTTGCTATTGTTAGAGTTTAAATTGGCGGGTCTTAAACGCTCATTACACCATACAACAGACTTCTGCGATCGCTTTCTCTATAGAGGCAGCTTTTTACTCTATCTTACCTATTTTGCACGTCGCCTGGTTTTACGCCTTCCTGGTTCACTTATTGATTTACTGCGTGGTTTACTTGTCCTTTTAGTTGCTGGTGTCTTGGCGTAGATAGAAGGTTCGTGTCACCAAGTGCAGCCTTGTAAAGTTTTGTAAAAATGACCCATTTTTTAGGCTTAATTGATAAGAAATACAAATGATAACTTTGCCTAGTTTGAGTCATTCTAGGCAAAGTATGACGAAGATATTTACCCAAGCATGAGGGCTTGACCCCTGCTATCTATCGCCTCCCAGCTTCCCTTTTCGGCAAAGATATTTTCTTCATCTAATCAAACAGTAAGAAATCATCTTCATCGGTTTTTGTCAAATAGGCTTTGAATAAAATATTGGAATAACTTATCAAATTGTCGTAAAAACTGGCGACGTTTATCAGAAATAGATAAACGCTGAAACTTATACAGGGCAAATGATTCAACTACTGGCTGCACTTGGTGACACGAACCTTCTATTTACGCCAAACCCTACGTCCCCGCCGTCGAGGTCGAGTATTTCCTGAGTATAATCTGCCACCCTCTGAACTAGCTTCCCGACAAGCAGAAATTGATACTTTTGGGATGCGATGTAAAGTTATTTGGGAGCAAGTTTGTCCTGAATTAATTAAGGATCATTACAACTGGTTTATTACGTTTGAGCCGGAAAGTGGAGACTATTTTATTGACCCAGATGAAAGAGCGGCTTATCAAAAAGCTCGTACTAAGTACCCCCAAGCCAAGCTGGGTACGTTTCGACTTTCTGAAACAGGAGCCTGTGGCAAAATATGATTCAGGGGAGATTTGGTGAAATAGGTGAGTTATTTTTTGATATTAATTTGATAGCAAAAAATGAAGAAATATTACCCGTTGAAGCACTATTAGATACAGGGTTTACAACGGGATGGCTAGCACTCGACATCCTCGATGCTGAAGCGCAATTGTTGGACTTTAATAGAACGAAGACGAGCAATGCAGACAGCCCAAGGCGAAACGTTTTTTGCTGTGTATGAAGGTCGGATGATTATGGGAGAACAAGAATACATTGTTCCCGTTCATGCTCGTGCAGGAGTGACCGAAATCTTGTTAGGGTTGCAATGGTTGAGGATGCAACGGTTAGTAGTAGATTTCCCTCAAGGAGTGCTGAATTTAGAATTGTCGCCTTCTTCCTAAAAGGAGAAAGCACAGCTTTAAATAAAAATATTTTACTTAACAGTGGCAACGGTTCTTCTGACGGGCTATCGCCCTTTATGAGTTAGAGACGATGAGGAAAAGGGAGTCTATTTTATCGCTGTAACCAGTATTAATGAGCTTTCACTACTACCAACAGTTTTAAGAATTAATAAGTTTTCGTTACTACAAACAGGTTTGACTGCTACAAACAGCTTTCAATATTAAAACAGCATTAACTATTAAAACAGTTTAAACTTCACTACTACCAACAGTCTTTAGTATTACCAACAGTTTTTAGAATTAATAAGTTTTCACTACTACAAACAGTTTTCAATATTACAGCAATTTTTAGTAGGAAACGCGATAGCGTTTTTAAAGTTAAAACAATTAACCCCTTGCTTGGTAGCAGGGGTTAATTGTGCAACGTCTAGCTAATTAACTATGGTGCATAACTAGCTAACGCTTCCAACCAGGGCATAACACATTCTTTAAAAAATCAGGCAGTCTTTCAAAGTATGAAAGAAAAAAGTCGGTTAGAAATAGCGTTCGTTGATGAGAACGTTGCGAGGTAGAGTCACCCAAGTCTTTGTTAATCCAACTAGCCACTGTGCTTGGGTCGCATTGGAATAAATCGGCAAGAAATTCGTAAGTGACATCCCATTTAGATAGAAATTCTTGAAATGTCATTCTGGTTTTTGATTGGATAAAATCTAAAACTTGTTGCCTTTGTTGTGCCGAAATAGGTGATGGTCTGTGCATATATTTCATCAAATTGTATGTGTGGCATTCTCGTAAATAATCCAAAATGCAACTACCAACCTTTAGACTGTCCTAAATGCAAAAGTGCATTTAACATTTGCTTACCTTTCTTGTAGTTTGTTCCGCCTTGTTTCAGCACATCTTTGATAATGTCGCTGTCTGATACGCCTTGCTGTTGCAGTGCCGTTACAGCTAGATAAGTAGGTCTGTATCCTTCCATTTCCTCATCTGTTGCAGGTGTTACAGCATTGGCTGTTGCAGTCGTTAGAGAATCCGTTACTGGTTCGTTACTAACTTCGTTATCCCTTGCTGTATCGTCGTTACGCTCGTTATAACTAATTGGCTGTTGCAGTGTAACGGGTGGCTGTAACGATGGCTGTAACGCTGTAACGGCTTCAGACTGATACCGTTGTTCCTGTACCCACTGGGCGGTAGCAAGCTGATTGATGAAATCTGCTTTTTCTGCTTGTTCTATTGCTTTAATTAGTGGTGTAATGCGCTGTAACTGATGCCCTGTTGCAACGGATGTAATACCGCAACAGCTAGTAATAAACAAGGAAAGATAACGTAGTGAAACGCTAAACTTATCTTTTGGATTGGGTAACAGAAACGGGCTAGATGACCAAAGTAACAGCCCTAGTACAATTGATGATCCACCGACTAAAGCGAGTAAATTTCTATTGCTACGGAGTTGATCTTGTGGGCTAGATATTTTTATCATGGTTTTATCCATTGAATAATTGACCCAACTAATACAATGGCAATACAAACAATCAAACCGCCAATATAGGATTGATAATCTACTCCCATTGCTTCCGCTAGAAAATCATCAGCTAGTCCTGCAACTACAAAGCACAAACTAACAACCACTACAAGCCAAAAAGCGTAATACTGAAACCGAGGTATAACATAAGCTGTGTATGAAAATAGACCGCAACAGCTTACTCCTAGTAGGAAATAACCACCTAACTGAATGCTTTTACCCATGATGAAAGTCCCCGTAACAAGGGTAGTGAAAGTAATCACTACCCAAAGGTTTTAACTACTAACAGCCATAGGATTGTTTGATGGCATTAATCGCATTTGCAGCATTAACTTCTGCTGATTTTACTTCACTGTGCATTTCTGCTAAATGAGGGCGTACACCGTGCATATCCTTAGCAAATTGAGTATCAGCTTGTTTTTTCTCAAGCTCATTTCGAGCTACTTTTGATTGGTAGCGACGGTGTGTGGTGTGTACAGTGGTATCAGAATCCTCAATTGATTTGAGGGATTTGTAAGCTTTAACTGATGCGTCAGCTTCTACTCGTTTCTGTTTAGCTAGAATTGCCAATGCGTCTGCTTCAGCTTTATTAAAGTAGCGGGGTTTCTGTACTACTGGTGCAGTCCGCACACTTGAAAAATCAGCATTAGAAGGTGTGGGAACGGAGGAATCAGTAGGAGCTAGTACCCTGTTAGTAGCGAGGTTATGATTAGTACCGTCGTTTGCTGCTAGTTGTCCGCCAGCTTCAGTTGACGCGTCTAATTTCTTACGGGTTAATCTTGATAGTAGTCCCATGATTTATTACTCCTTAGATTCAGGTAAAAGATTTGGTTGATTGCCACTTAGAAGCAGTTCTGGGTTACAAGGTTTTAAACCCAACTCAGTCAGCAGGGTTACACACTCTGTTGCAGTCATTGGAGTGGCTATAGCCTGTTTGACTTTCCTTGTCACAGCGTTATCAATCTCTTGCAACAGTTCTGGTGTAAGAGCATCTGCAACAGCTTCAACAAAACCTGTGTAACGCTGCAACGGATTTGCAACAGGAGAATTAGTTGGTGCAACACTTTCTGTTGCATCTGTTGCAGTGGTATCTGTTGCATCTAATGATTTGGCTTTGACTGCAACAGTGTTTTGAAGAAGTCGCAACACCTCTAATCCCTTGACTGTCCAAAGTGTTTGACCGTCAGAAAGGAACCAGTGGACGTTCTCAA
>JBARVL010000423.1:0-4204 GCA_049646245.1 Crinalium sp.
GTGTAATTATCATAAAATATGTCCCATTCATTCCAGGGCAGTTTATTTAAAAACTCATCTCTTGCTTGAATAAATATTCTTACTTCTGCTTGTTTCGCTTTACTATCGGCTATTTCTGCTAACAATCTTTCCCTAAGTTCTCTAAATTTACCATAGTCTGTTGTTTTCAACCACTGTTTAAAGTTGTTTCTTAGTTTTCGCGCAGCTTCATCACAGTTTACTAATGCTTTTTCAAGGTTAGGCTCAATTTGTTGTCCAACTCTACCTCTGAAGAAAACTACTCTTTGTAAAATTAAGTAATTGTCGCGCCAATGTTTATATAATTCTTCTAATCCTGGTGATGCTGGTAATTTGTACTCGTTTTCTCCAGACAAATCGTTCCCATCTTGACCAATTCGCAAGATAACTTCAAAACCTTGCTCGAAATTGCCTTGATTAATTTTTAAAAAAATTGATTTTGCCATTTTTTTATTTGATTAAATTTAGGTAAATATTAATTAGCAAACCGCTCAAGGCTTTAAATAATGAAGTATTCAATTATGCTTTCATCTTCTAAAGAAAGTTGGACACTAAATTGTTCTCCTGGGTCAAAGAATAATTCTTGAATTATCCCTAGTGAGTTGGGAGTTACAGGGATTTCTAATGGTTCTCCTGATTCAAAAAATAAAGTTATCTTGAGATTTTCTGGTAAAGAATTTTGTGGTTCCAGGGGATATATACCCAGATATATACTAATTTCTTGGTTTTGGGCTGGGGCGATATCTAGTATTAATGCTAAGGTCAATTCGCCGAGTTGAATTTGTTTTGCTCTTTTAACCGCGATCGATCTAAAAGCAAAAGTGGTTGTGGTGATACCAAAAATTTCTTCTAGGGTTCTCCAACCTGCTTGAATTGCTTCGTTAAGATTATTTTGAAGCAATTGACTTAAATTTAAGATAGCAGGTTGTAAACGTACATCTAACACTGGTACATCTAGTAATTGTGACAATTCACCAGTTAGAAAAAGTTGTCTTATTCTTTCAATTCCAGCTTGGGTACTTTCCAAAAATAACAATATACTACCTGGCTGAATTTTATCTATTTTTACTGACGAATTATTTTGAATTTTTCGGAGTTTATTCAAAATTATTTCTAATTGTTCAAGATCAATTTCATTTAAACCTAGCTGTAATATTCCTATACCGCGAGGAGCTTTATATTCATAATCAAGCAAAATTATAGCTCTAGCCCAGTTCATAGTTTCTAGTCCTGGTGGAAATCCCAAAATCTCTTTGATGTAAGGATTAATTTGTTCAGCCAAAGTATTTCTAACTGTTCTGGCATCAGTATTAAGAATAGGAGCGATATCCGCAGGTGAATAACCTGCTAGGGTTCCCTCTAGGCATTGTCGTTGAAAATCTGTAAGTTTTCTACTTCTTACTGATTCAATTTTAGTAATTAATTTATCTAAATCCCATATATCAGCTTCAGGAAAGAGCATCGTAAGTTGCCTTTTAATCAAAAAGATAACGACTGTTAGGAGAAAAGATGTGATTAACTAACATCTGCCAATTAACTTAAAAAGCTAAAAAGCCTAATTTGTTTATGAGATGAGTTATAAATTGAGCAAAAACGAAATATGTTCACTAATTTGGAAAGATTAATTACTGTTGGGTTGACATCGTTTTTCATGTTGGTGGTTCTAAATTGGCGAGTTAATCCTAATTTTCATCCAGGGGTAAATTCTGCTATTGCAAATACTACCAGTAATAGGTGTGAACCTGGAAAAACTGTACCCCCGAATAATCACCCTGCTGATGCTTCCTAGCTTAATTAATTCCTCACACCTGTCGCGTGGGGATTTATTCAGCTAATTTAGGACTTAGGCATAAATCATCCTATCTGTTGGGGCGGGTTTATATATAAGCTGTTGTGTTTCTTTGATTTTATATTTGAGAGAGGGAGGAGAGAGGAGGGAGGAGAGAGGGGTATTGTGTTTGATAACTTTTCTACTGAGTTATAAAATGTACAATTTAGATGCGCGGCACACTTATCAATGGTTTGTCAGCATACCTGATTGCTGCAACCCGCCCCTACAAATGGTGATTTTACCGCCTTCATTGCGTAAGTCCTGTAATTAAGATCTATATTTATCGATCCAATTTTGTTTATTTTGTAACAGCTTTTTCTCAATTTTTGGAAAAAATGCTCCTAAAATTTGTAAAATGGTAGAGGGTATCTGTATCAGATAAATTATATAAGGTTCTTGGCGACCAAATCTGATTACTTTAATATTGGTATTTTTAAATATGATTTGCGCTAATAAATAAACTTTGATAAACCTAGCACGATCGCAAAAAATATATAATTCTTGAGTTTCTAACTGTAATCTATCTATTAATTCTTTTGAGCGCAATAAGTTGTGTAGAGTTGTGATTGCTTCTGGTTCTAACCAAATGTTAATTTGTTGATTTTGCTGTTTAATGATATCTTTCATTAATTCAGCTTCGGATAGGTTTGATGTTTTATAGCTGCAACCACCTGTCAGAATTAAATTTGATATTTGATGCTCCTCAGTGTATTTAATTACTGAGTTAACATAATTTTCTAGATTTTTATCTAAAATATTGCCATATCCACAAACTATCCCTAATTTCATAGAGCGCCTTTATGTAGTCCAGTTGCGTTTCCCGATAGTCCAAACATAAACTAATTTCATCATTCTTTTAAATCTAACCGAGTTTAAAATACCCAACTTTATATAAAAATTAACACTTCTTAAAGCAAAGATAATAAATTTTAAATATTGCCTTTTATGCCAAAAAATAAATGCTAGTTTATTGAGAGAACTAGCAGTTCCGTGTAAATTTCCAACTGATTGTCTTAATTTTAAAGCTTCTTGGAATTTTTCTTCCGCTTGCTTAATCTTTTGTTGCGATAAACAAATTAATCCTAGCTGTTCGTAGCAATCAGCTATACCTCTTTTATCTTGAAGTTTAATGTATCCTGCTAATGATTTTTGGCATAATTCTTCGGCATTAACAATATTACCTTGATTTAATAATGTATATCCTAAATGATGTTCAATCCAAGTAGAAGCATTGGGATGGTTGATTTCTTGAGATTTAATTTTAGCTGCTTCTAAATATTCAATTGATTGCTGATATTCTGCGAGTCTTCTATAAATAACTCCTAAATGCCCTAAAGGAGTAATGAGTTTATGAGTTAATCCTTGTTTTTCTCTACTAACAATTACTTGTTTGTATAATTCTATAGCCCGATCAAAATTATTATTGTTGAGTGCGTATAAAGCTAATGTCTCTCTGACATCTGTACCTAAATCTTGAATTTTTAAGTCGAGAGTTGTTAATTGTTGATTGTTAAAAAAATCAGTAATTAATTTTAATGAGTTTTCTAAGTTTTCGATTCCTTCTTGATATAGTCCTAGTGAGACTTGATTCATTCCTAAACGAGCAGTGGCTTCAATATGGGTATAGGAGTTGGGCAGAGATTGTAAGATGAGATTTTTGAATAAACTACAAGCTGATTGAGTGCGATCGCTGATAGCAGACAAGGCTCTACCTTTGAGCATAATTATATCATCTAAGTCGTTAGCGATAGATGGAATAGAGGTAAGAATATCCTGACTAATTTCTAAAAGTTCTCTCGATAGTCCTTGATAAAGCAAATATTCATAGAAGGGAATTGCTAATTTAATATTGGGTGGATTTATCCTCACAGGTATAGACAAAATTAATCTAATTTGTTTGATTTCTTGTAATTGGCATAAATGATGCAAGGTTTCTAAATAGCCGCGTACTTGTTCTAAGCTAGAAGCACCATATTTGGGTTGATATTCTGTTAACCAATGTTCAATTGCGATGCAATGAGCTAATTCCCAGTGTGAGATTTCTATAGTTGGTGATACTGTTAAGTTCATACCTAAATCTGCTAGAGTTAATTCACCTGGGGAATTGAATACTACTCCTTCTAAAGTTTTGCTGTTTTTAAGTTCTAAATCAATAAAATCTTGCTTCATAATGGTTGTTGCTTACTTGTGAGTTTTTGTAAGTGAGCAAGTGCGACGCTGCGGATTAAATTATGTTGGCGTAGCAGGTAGTCATTGTTATCAATAACTTCTTCAACTAAATAGCGATCGCGTAATACATCAATTGCGATATTTTGTTGATCTTCATTACAACCCAAATACTTTAAATGTCTTAAC
>JBARVL010000424.1:0-4553 GCA_049646245.1 Crinalium sp.
CACAGTATTTGACAGAATTCTTATACCTTCTTCCCACAAATTTACTGTGGCGTTTTCATCTCTATCATGGTGGGTTTTGCACTCAGGACAAACCCATTCACGAATACTGAGATTTAATGAATTGTTCTTAATCTTGCAACTATTACAAAGCTTTGTACTGGGAAAGAATCTGTCAATTTGAATAAATATTCCTCCCTCTCTATCTAGCTTATAACTGATAAAATTAAGCAGCATTCCCCAACCAGCATCTAATACTGATTTCGCTAGTTTGGTACGTGCCAACCCTTTAATGCAAAGGTTCTCAGCTATCAAGACTTGGTTTTCGTCTACTAACTTTCTTGAGAGTTTATGGAGAAAATCTTGCCTGGTATTCGCTATTTTTTCATGGACTCTAGCAACTTTTTTAACTTGTTTTTGGCGATTTAAAGATCCTTTTTTCTTTCTAGATAATGCTTGTTGCCTACGTTTTAACCGTTTAGCATATTTTCTAGTGGGTTTAATTGGATCAACTTTATCAAAGTCTTTCCCATCAAATGTAGTAACTAGGTTATTTAAACCTAAGTCAATGCTTGTGATTTTACCTTCTTTGTTATTTGTCAAATCATCAGTTTCAAATAAGATTGCAGCAAAATATTTATCTGTACTCGTTTTTGAAACAGTTACAGACTTGATTTTGCCATTAATACTTTTTGAAATACTTGCTTTAACAATACCCAATTTAGGTAATTTTAAACCACCATTTTTAATTGAACAGCTTTCAGGGTAACGAATCGACTGCTTCCTGTGCTTACTTTTGAATCTAGGAAATCTTGCTCTTTTCGCAAAGAAGTTTTTAAAACCCGACTCTAAGTTTTTAAGTGTTTGTTGTAATGTAGCAGCAGTTACTTCTGTTAACCATTCAAAATCAGGTAACTTTTTGAGTTGGGTTAAATCGAGTGCCATGTCGCAATAGCTCATACCCTTCCCAGTTTCTTGATACTGAGTGTTAGTTGTATTTAGGTAATAATTAAACACAAACCTCGAACAACCAAAGTTTTTAGCTAAGGCTTCTTGTTGTGTTTTGTTTGGATAAAGTCTTACCTTAAGTACGTCTAACATCAGCTATTTTGAGCTAAACTAATTCTATATTAATATTTAACGCTGCAAAATGTCAACTTCATATCATCATGGTTTTAGGTCTGTTTACAAGCTTAACGCTCACGTCGTTTTAGTTGTAAAATATCGTAGAAAAGCGATTAACGCCGAGATACTAACACGGCTCTCTAGAAATCTTAAAACAAACCCTAAATAAATGGGAATCAGAATTACTAGAATTTAATGGGGAATCAGACCATGTACATTTACTGATTGACTACAAACCAGATATACCACTATCTACATTAATCGGGAACTTAAAAACAGTAAGCAGTCGATTAATTCGCAAGGAATATCCTTGGTTAGCCTCTAAATATTTCTACAACAAACCCTATTTCTGGACTGGTTCTTACTTTGTTGCTAGTTGTGGAGGCGCTACAGTTGAACAGTTAAAGAAATATGTTGAACAACAAGCGACACCAGAATAAGGATTCGCTACGCTCAATTTATTTATTGGTCGGCATTCATCTCACCGTTAACCCTACGGGTGTAACGGGAGTCCTCTGCCTCCATTCTTGATAGCGTTCCTTTTACAGCTACAACGGATGCTACTGCTGCAATTGCCTGAGAACGCACATTTAAAGGTAAAGCTTGGATGTTGCGACATTCCCAAACGAAGTTGAAAGCTTGATGCCATTGTGTGGGCAAGTTGAATAAATCGGCAACAATGTAGTTTACTGTGGAATCAGGAAATCTTTGACGACACCATGCGATCGCAGTTGGTGAAACATCAAAAGCAGTCACTTGAAAACCTTTAAGTGCCAAAGCTTCCGCATCATCGCCTAATCCACAGCCAACTACTAAGGCTTTTATACTTCCTGCTTGGGGTGAATTACCTTCTAGCCAATCTTCTAAGTAGGGATGAGGTGTTAACTTCGCCCAAGGAACTTGAGAAGCATCGCCTTTGGCTTCCTGGTATAAAACTTCAAACCATGCAGATGGTTCAGAAGTACGCACTGCTTCTGCTGCAAGTTCTTTTACCTTGTTTTGGATGGCTGCTGGTTGTTGTTCAAACATGGTTAAAAATTTTTGTGGATACCAACTCAACTACATCCAACGTACTGCGATAACGATGGGGATGAGCGATCGCTTTTAAATCTTATCTGTTTGTCATCATTCTCAGACTGGCAAGGTTCAGTTGTACGCAGTAAGCCAAGTGAAACCTAGTTTCGTATTATCCCCATGTTTCCCTGCTGGTCACTGGAGCAATGTTTGCGTTATTGTAGCTATTGCTGGGTTTTGCGAGCGAATTTTTGGGCTGCACCTGCAAGTGTTACCCAAGTATTGTTAACAGCTTGATTGGATTAAATAACAGTAACGATAGTTGAAGCAATATCGCCTCATAGCACTGATAATTTAAGTATGCCACTAAGTAACATCAGCAGTAGTTTGGGAATAATTTGGTTAGCGCAAGAAAAGCGTAAGCGTAACATTGATTCCCATCTTAGTAACCCTTGCAGGTGGTCGCCAACGGTTTGTTGCATTGAATGTGGCATTTAATTTAATCTAGAGACAATTATGAAAGATCTGACTCGTTATCGAAATATAGGCATCTTCGCTCACGTAGATGCTGGTAAGACCACCACAACAGAAAGAATCCTCAAACTGACAGGAAAAATCCACAAAATCGGTGAGGTACATGAAGGTGCGGCAACGACCGACTTCATGGAACAAGAGCAAGAGCGTGGTATTACGATTCAGTCTGCTGCGACTACCTGTTTTTGGAATGACCACCAACTGAACTTGATCGATACCCCAGGTCACGTCGATTTCACCATTGAAGTATACCGTTCCCTTAAAGTTCTAGATGGCGGAATTGGTGTTTTCTGTGGTTCAGGTGGAGTTGAACCGCAATCTGAAACCAACTGGCGCTATGCTAACGACTCCAAAGTGGCTCGCCTCGTCTACATCAATAAACTCGATCGCACGGGTGCAGATTTTTACAACGTTGTCAAGCAAGTTGATCAAGTGCTTGCTGCCAAGCCGCTAGTAATGGTGCTGCCGATTGGGATTGAAGAAAAATTTTGCGGCGTTGTCGATTTGCTGACTCGTAAGGCATGGATATGGGATGAATCTGGCGACCCCATGAACTATGAGATCAAAGATGTTCCTGCCGATATGGTCGAGGATGTCGAGAAATACCGCGAACAGTTGATTGAACTGGCGGTTGAACAAGACGATGAGGTGATGGAACAGTATTTGGAAGGGAATGAGCCAGATATTGAGTCAATTAAGCGCTGCATCCGCAAAGGTACACGCGATTTGGCGTTTTTCCCCACATACTGTGGTTCCTCGTTTAAAAATAAGGGCGTACAGTTGGTGCTGGATGCCGTAGTTGACTACCTGCCTAACCCAATGGAAGTCAATCCACAGCATGAGGTTGATCTTGAAGGGAATGAAACAGGGACGTTGGCGATCGTTGATCCAGAGAAACCTTTGCGGGCGCTGGCGTTTAAGATCATGGACGATCGCTACGGTGCTTTAACGTTCACGCGCCTGTACTCTGGTACGTTGTCCAAGGGCGATACCGTACTAAATACTGCCACAGGCAAGACGGAACGCATCAGCCGTTTGGTAGAGATGCACGCCAATTCTCGCGAAGAAATTGACTCGGCTCAGGCTGGAGATATTATTGCGATCGTCGGCATGAAGAATGTCCGAACCGGACACACAATCTGCGATCCCAAATATCCCGCGACACTAGAGCCAATGGTGTTCCCAGAACCCGTAATTTCCATTGCGGTCAAACCAAAGGCGAAAGGCGGTGAAGAAAAGATGGTCGCTGCGCTCACTAAAATGGTGCAGGAAGACCCATCCTTCCACATGATGACAGATGAGGAAAGCGGCGAAACCATTCTCAAGGGCATGGGTGAGCTACATCTCGACATCAAGGTGGACATTCTTAGACGCACTCACGGGGTAGACGTAGAAGTAGGTAAACCACAAGTAGCCTACCGCGAGTCTATTACCAAGCGCCTAGAAGACGAATACGTTCACAAAAAGCAATCTGGTGGTTCTGGTCAATTTGCCAAAATCGGCTATGTGATTGAGCCAGGTGAACCAGGCAGTGGCTTCCAGTTTGAATCGAAAGTGACTGGTGGCAGCGTACCCAGAGAGTATTGGGCATCGGTGCAAAAAGGCTTTGAGAGCAGCATTGATCGAGGCGTATTGGCTGGGTTCCCCTGCATGGACTTTAAGTTCACCCTGCTTGATGGAGGTTTCCACCCAGTTGACTCGTCAGCAATGGCGTTTGAAATTGCGGCAAAAGCAGCCTATCGGCAGTCTGTTCCTAAAGCTGCGCCTCAGTTGCTTGAACCAATTATGAATGTAGATGTCTTCACACCAGATGATTACATGGGCGATGTCATCGGTGACCTCAACCGCCGTCGGGGGATGATGAAATCTCAGGAGACAGGTCA
>JBARVL010000425.1:0-2153 GCA_049646245.1 Crinalium sp.
TTGTACAGGCTGATTAAAGTTATTTAAAAATGTCTGTATCCTTGCCCCTGCGCTTAACTCTCGCACAATCCAAGGACCTAGTGGACAAAAAGTATCAAATCCTTTTGCTCTTGTCCATTGACCGTCAATTTTTTGTAAATCCCGTGCTGTAACATCATTGGCAATGGTATAGCCCCAAATCTTGGCTTGAGCTTCTTTGGGTGTACATTGTACACATCGCTCTCCAATAACTAAAGCCAATTCTCCTTCATAGTCTACCTGCTGTGACTGAGGTGGATAAGAAATATTGCTCTCATTACCGATAACCGCAGTAGGGGGTTTGAGGAAAAGTAGTGGCAATGCAGGAACTGGTGTTCCCATTTCGGCGGCGTGGTTGGCGTAATTTTTACCGACAGCAACTATTTTTGAGGGAGCGCAGGGAGCAAGTAGTTGGTAGGTATCTGCGGGTAACTGCAACTCTGTAGGTTGTCCTTGCAACCAAGGTGGGGCATCAAGTACCTGTACACTGCGATTTAGTTGTAGTAAACCGTAGTAAGTCTGTTTCTTTTCGGTTTTAACTCGGACGTAGCGTTGTGCCATATATTGCTGGGTGAGTTGTTATGAGTGAATTTGTTAAGTAGGTGAGCATAAATAAATGTATAATGATTTTCCCAATCACCAGTCCCCAGTCCCAGTCATCGCAAGTAACGTTTAATTTTACCCACCTATTTAGCTAAATATTTAAAATAATTGAGATTTACTATGTTAAATATGTAGAATAAACGACGTAGTAAGATTGTATGTCCTTGCCTCTTCATCTGCTGGAGGGTTAAGTATACAGGTGGAAAATTTCTACCTTCTTTCATGTTGTCTGGTTAGATCCAGCTAACCAGAAGAGGCCATCTTGTCCATAAGGAGATTTAAACGGGTGACTAAAGTTTACGAATACGAAACAATGTATATCCTACGTCCCGATCAAGGGGATGAGGTGGTTGATGGTGCGATCGCCAAATATGAAAATTTCTTGCGTGAGCAAGGAGTTGAGGATATTCAAGTTCAGCATCGCGGTAAGCGTCGTCTAGCATACGAAATCAATAAGCATCGTGATGGCGTTTATGTTCAAATGAACTACAAAGGCGGCGGACACGCAGTTGCAGGTTTGGAAAGAGCTATGCGCCTAAGTGAAGAAGTAATTCGCTACTTGACAATTAAGCACGAAGTGCCAAAATCTGAAGCTGAGGCTGAACCTGAAGCAGTGGAAGCGGAAGCTTAAACCAATGATCAATGATCAACTAACAATGATCAATTAAGAGTTTTCTTTGAGTATAGTGGGCAGTTAGCTCGGTAACGAGCAATTAGGTGTAAGCTAGAAAACACTAAACCCAACTCTTTATAATTGTTAATTGATAATTGTTAATTGTTAATTGTGATGATTCAAATATTTTACCAGTGCAAAAGTTTAGCTGTTGCACTGGTTTCTTTTTCTATTTCTATATCCCTAGTTAATTGTCCAGAAGCAACGGCAGCGTTTTTACGACCCGCAAAAAGTAAACAAGGCATGGTGGTTTCTGCTCATCCGTTGGGGACAGAGGCGGGTGTTGCAATGTTGCGAAAGGGTGGCAATGCTGTTGATGCCGCAGTAGCAACATCTTTTGCTATTTCAGTAGTTGAGCCTTTTTCTGCTGGTATTGGTGGTGGCGGTTTTTTATTACTAAACTGGAATTCTACTAAGGAAATTAAAGCTTTGGATTTCCGAGAACGCGCACCTCAAAAAGCTTCTCGGAATATGTATCTTGATGCTAATGGTAAAGTACAACCGCAAGCTAGTATTGATGGTCATTTATCAGCAGCCGTACCTGGGACGGTAGCTGGATTGTATGAGTTGCAGCGACGTTATGGCAAGTTGAAATGGTCTGAGGTGGTCGCACCATCTATTAATTTAGCTCGTAATGGTTTTATTGTTAGCGATCGCTTTACTACAGCTTATAATAATCGCAAGGCTGCGATACTTAAAAATCCTGCGGCTCGTCAAGTTTTTAGCAAAAATGGTGTTGCATATCAACCAGGAGAGCGGTTAGTACAGCGAGATTTAGCCAAAACTCTAGAGGCGATCGCTCAAAATCCTAATAATTTTTATACAGGTAATATTGCCCGTGCGATCGCTCGTGATATGA